>DATMPT010000347.1:0-2396 GCA_035567355.1 Solirubrobacteraceae bacterium | reverse complement strand
GACGATCCAGCGCGCCTGCTTGATCTCCTCGGGGATTGTCGCGCGCATCTGGTCGAGGATGTCGTAGATCTCCTCCTTGTCGACCCTCACCTGGTCGGTCAGGGGCACCGGCTTGGCGTTGTGCACCAAGTCGTCGAGCTTGTCGATCAACACCAATACGTCCATCAGCGGTCACCTCCGTGGAGCATCCCGGACCACGACATATGAGCGGATTTGTCTCTCAAGATGGGCCTCACGTCAGCAAAGTTCGTCAACGCCGCAACTCTTCCTGCAAGCGCTCCGCGACTCTCGGGGGCACCAGATCGTCGATGCGCCCGCCGAACGTGGCGAGCTCCTTGACGCCGCTGGAGGACAGAAAGCTGTATTGCGGTGAGGCCATTAGATATACCGACTCTATCTCGGGATCCTGCCTTCGGTTGAGCTGGTTCATCTCGAACTCGTACTCGAAGTCCGAGATCGCCCTCAATCCCTTCACGATCGCCTTGGCCCCGACGCGCCTGGCGAAGTCCACCACCAGCGTGTTGAATGGCTCCGCTCGGACCGCCGCGAGGTCTGAAAGGGCCTCCTCGATGAAGGCCATCCGCTCCTCGATCCCAAACAAGGTCCTGTCCTTGCGCACCGAGCGATTCACGACAGCGACCACCACCTGGTCGTAAAGCTGCGCGGCGCGCCGGATCACGTCCAGGTGACCGTTGGTTATCGGGTCATAGGAGCCGGGGCACACGGCTATCGACTTGTCAATGCTCATTGCCGTCCTCTGTGACACTGCGATGGATTGTGATCGTGGTATCGCCGTAGCGCTTGCGCCGTGCCACCTCCAAGGGCAGTTCGGCCGGCGTGCGCCGATCGCTCTCGACAACCACCCGTCCACCGGGGACAAGCAAAGCCGGGAGCAAAGCCGACAGCTCGCCTTCCAGTTCGCGGGTCTGCCCGTATGGGGGGTCGACGAATATCAGATCGTATGTTTCTCGGGCTCTGCGTGCGGCGCGCAACGCCGCCAGCGCATCCCCGACGCGTACCTCAGCCTCGGCTGCCGTGAGTCCGAGCGCCACGATATTCGCCCGCAGCGCCCCCACGGCCGCACGGTCTCGCTCCACGAACACGACCCGCTCGGCGCCCCTGGAAATAGCCTCGATCCCGAGCCCCCCCGTCCCGGCGAACAGATCCAAGGCGACAGCTCCGCGCAGCTCGCCGAGCATCGAAAACAGCGCCTCCTTGACCCGATCGGAAGTCGGGCGCGTCGTGGCGCGCCCCTCCGGCGCCCGCAAGCGCCGTCCACCGAGGCGCCCCGCGATGACCCTCACGCCGGGATCGGCCGCAGGGCCTCGGCCCCAAACGCCTCTTCAAGCGCCCCACCGAGCAGGCCGTGCACCGGACCGTTGAGCTCAGGATCGAGCGCCAACGTCTCCCGGGCGCGAGCACGCGCGCGCTCGAGCAGGTCGGCGTCCTCGGGCAGGCACGCGAACTTGAACTGTCCGAGCCCCGATTGCCTGGTTCCCACGAGCTCGCCCTCCTTGCGCAACCCCAGATCGATCTCGGCGAGCCTGAAGCCGTCCGCATGCGCGGCCAAAGCCTGCAAGCGCCGCGAACCCGGCGCTGGAAGGGACGTGAGGAGAAAGCAGGTCGAGCCGTACTCGCCGCGGCCCACGCGCCCCCGCAATTGATGCAATTGAGATATGCCAAAGCGCTCGGCGTTCTCCACGAGCATCGCGGTCGCGTTCGGCACATCCACGCCCACCTCGATCACGGTCGTCGCGACCAAGACCTGCGCTCGCCCTGAGACGAACGCCTCCATCGCCGCCTGCTTCTCGCGGGGGCGCATCTGGCCGTGCAGCAGCTCGAGCTCGAACCCGGCGAGCTCGCCCGCGCGCAGACGCTCGAACTCGGCGCTCGCCGCGCGCACCTCGCCGTCACCTTGCTTGCCGGCGCTCTCCTCGCCCTCTTGGACGAGCGGACACACCACATAGCCCTGGCGGCCTTGTGAGAGCTGCTCGCGCAACAAGCCATAGGCCTGCGCGCGCCCGCTCTCACCCGCCGCAATGCGCGTCTCGATCGGCTTGCGCTCACGCGGTAGCTCGCGCAACAGGGTCCTATCGAGATCCCCGTGGCGCGCGAGCGCAAGCGTCCGCGGGATCGGCGTGGCAGTCATGTGCAGCGTATGCGGCTGTGCCGGCCTCCGCTCGCCGGCAGGGCCCGCACCTGTATTGGGCATTCTGCTTGCACCGGGCACTTCGCGCTCGCCAAGCGCCGCACGCTGGCGTACCCCAAAGCGATGCTGCTCGTCCACGACGGCGACGGCGAGCTCGCGAAAGCGCACGTCGGGCTCGATCAAGGCATGTGTACCGACCACGAGCGAGAGCTCACCGCTCGCGAGCTTTCCGAGCACGCTCGCTCGC
>DATMPT010000346.1:0-5823 GCA_035567355.1 Solirubrobacteraceae bacterium | reverse complement strand
CACATGCCACCGAGCGGACTGAAGGTGGGCGTCGCCTTTGGCGGGCGCTCCGTCGAGCACGACGTCTCGATCATCACCGGCCTGCAGGCATTGAGCGTGCTCGAGGAGCGCCACGCCCCAATCCCAATCTACATCGCCCGCAGCGGACGCTGGTACACGGGCGATGGCTTGCGCGAGCTATCGGTCTACCAGCGAGACGGCGGCGACCCCCAGGCCGAGGAGATCAACTTCGACCTGCACAACGGTCGCCTCGTGCGCACCGCGGGCGGGGGGGCCTCGCTGTTGCGCTCGCGCCGCTCGGGTGGGCGGGGCAACCAATCAATCGAGCTGGATGTGGTCGTCCTTGCGACGCACGGCACCCAGGGCGAGGACGGCTGCCTGCAAGGCGCCTTGGAGCTGGCGCGGCTTCCCTGTGTCGGCCCGTCTGTGGGGGCCGCCGCGGCGGCTATGGACAAGATCACGACCAAGGCCGTGCTCGCGCAGGCCGGCCTGCCCGCGCTCGCATGCCTGGCCTTGCGCCGTGGGGAGTGGGACGCTGACAAAAGTGGGGCACTCGCGCGCGCGCGCGCCGCATTCGACTTCCCGCTGTATGTCAAGCCCGCCTCGCTGGGCTCGAGCGTGGGGGTGAGCCGCTGCACAAGCGACGCCGAGCTTGCCGATGCCTTGGAGCTGGGCTTCGAGCTCGACCGCGCCTGCGTGGTCGAACCCTCTGTGGAGGGAGGCATCGAGGTCAACTGCGCCGTCATCGGCCGTCCCGGCGTCGAGCCACGCGCCTCCGTGTGCGAGCAGCCCATCGCGGCCTCGCAGTTCCTGTCCTTCGAGGACAAGTACATGGGCGCAGGCAAGAGCTCCGGCATGAAGGGCGCCCAGCGCTTGATACCGGCCCCAATCTCGCATGCGCTCAGCGCGCAGGTCGAGGACTTGGCCAAGCGCGCTTTCACGGCCTTCGGCTGCGCCGGCGTGACCCGTGTGGACTTCCTGATCGACTCGGCCGGGCAGGTCTATGTCAACGAGCTCAACACGATTCCCGGCTCGTTCTCCTTCTACCTTTGGGAACCTGCGGGGCTCCCATTCGCACGGCTCATGGACGAGTTGATCGACCTCGCGATCGACGACCACCGCGAGAAGCTGCGCACCACGAGGGTGTTCGCCACCAACCTGCTCGCCGAGCGGGCTTCGGATACCAAGACCGGAGACAAGCTGTGAGTGGCGGCCCGGCGATCGTCGCGATGGGAGGCCGCTCGCTGGAGCGGGAGATCTCGCTGCGCTCCGGCCATCGCGTCGAGCGTGCCCTGCGCTCGCTCGGCTACAAGGTCCATGCGCTGGACGTCGAAGGCGACTTCGTCGAGCGCCTGCTTGCCGAGCAACCCAGCTTCGTGTTCGTCGCGATGCACGGGCGTGGCGGCGAGGACGGCACCTTGCAGGACTTGCTCGAGACGCTCGGCGTGCCCTACACGGGCTCTGACCCGCTCGCCTCTGCCCTGTGTATGGACAAGATGCTGTTCAAGCGGATGCTTCGCCTGCACGGCATCCCCACGCCGGCCTTCCACAGCTTCAACGAGACCGCCTTCCGCGAGCTCGGCGGTGCACGTACGTTCCCCAAGCTGCTCGAAGAGCTGGGGCTCCCGGCCGTCGTCAAGCCGGTAGCGCAAGGCTCGGCGATCGGGATCAAGTTCGTGGGCACCGCCGCCCAGCTCCCGAGCGCAATCCTGGGAGCGTTTGGCTACGGCGACCGCGTGCTCGTAGAGGAGCGGGTCGTTGGCCGCGAGCTGGCCGTCACGGTGCTTGACTCCCCCGATCCCGCCACCGGTCCGCGGGCCCTGCCGATCGTCGAGTTGTTTACACCCGAGAGCTTCTACAGCTATGAAGCCCACTACACGATCGGCCAGCTGCGTATGGAGGTACCCGCCGAGCTCTCCGACGAGGTGCGCACGAGCGTCGAGCGGGCCGCGCTCGAGAGCTACGCCCTGATGGGTTGTCGCGACCTTGCTCGCGTCGACCTCATCCTCGACGCAAGCGACGTCCCTCAGGTGCTCGAGATCAACACGATTCCCGGCCTCACCGAGACCGGGATCACGACGGCCGCCGCCGAGGCCGCAGGCATGAGCTTTGCCGAGCTCATCGCCGCGATCGTCGATCGCGTCGTCTCGGTCTGAGACCGCTTTCCTCCGGCCGTACGAAGTTCCAACCGCCGGATGATGTAGCGTTTTTACAACAGACGATTGTACTCTCCAATCTGGGCCGGCCGTTTGTCTGGGCGCGTCACCGCTGGGTAAATGAAAAAACACCCAGCCGCGCGGTTCGACCCACGAGGTGATCGCGATGTACGAGGATGACCAACGCACCAAGAGCACCGGCAAGGACCCTGTAGGCAAGACCGGCCGGCCGGCCCCTCTGAGCGGCCCGCCTTCGGCAAGGATCAGGCCGGCGCCGGATCCACGGCTGTCGCGTTCCTTGGAATACGGCATCGCGATCTTGGAATCGTTCTCGCGCGAGCACCAAGCGCTCGGGATCGCCGAAATGGCAGACGTCGTCGGGATCAGCCGCTCCACGACCCACCGCTACGCCATCACCCTGGTGGCACTCGGTTACCTGGAGCAGGACGACAAACGCAAGTACCGTCTGGCCACTCGCGCTATGAGTCCCGGGAGCGCCGCGATCGGCGCGCTTCGCCGGGCGGCCCCGGCACGGGTGGCCTTGGAAGAGCTACGCGATGAGATCGGCCACACGGTGAGCATGGGGGTGCTCGACGGTCAGCGTGTCATCTATGTGCACCGCCTCCTCGGCCACCGCCCAGGCCAGTACGCGATCGACATGGACTTGGGTGTAGGAGCCCATGTACCCGTGTATTGCACGGCCGCGGGCAAGGTCTTGCTCGCGAGCGTCTCCGATGCCCAACGCCGCGAGCTGCTTGCGGGACTCGAGCTCATCTCCCGGGGTCCCCGTTCGATCACCGCCAAGAGCAAGCTCGCCGCGGAGCTCGACCGCATCAGCACGCGAGAGGTCGTCGTAAGCGACGAAGAGCTCATGCGCGGGTCGCGCTCGATCGCCGTCTTGGTGCCGCGCCCCGCCGGCGAGCGACCACTCGCAATCGAGGTGACCGTACCCTCTCACACCTACACGGTGGATCGCCTGCTCAAAGAGGTCGGTCCGCGCCTCAAGCGAACCGCCAGGCTCGTTTCAGGGGAGTGAGCCACCCCAACCGGGTTGCCCTAGGTCTCCGGCCTCAAGCCTCTGCCGCCTTGGCCGCATAGCAAGCGCGGTGATAGTGGGTCGTTCCGCCAGCCTGCACGTCCGGCTCGGCCGCGCGTGAGGTTATGCGCGCGTCCTGCTCGTCACACACCACCAAAGGCTCGTACACGCCAATTATATCGCCACAACGCCTACAGCGAAAGGCGTCTGTCGCTTCCATTGCTCGCGCTCCCGTTCGCAGAATCCCGACGGGAGATGCCCGCAATCGCACCCCGCCCGCGAGCTGGCGCTCGGCACTCGCGGGAGCTTCCTCGTGCTGTTCATAGCTGGAGAAGTTCATGCCGTAGGGCGTAGTTCACGAGTTCGGCGCGCGTCTCGAGCCCCAGCTTGCGGTGGATGCGGGCGCGATGGGTCTCGATCGTGCGCGGCGAGAGGCCCAGCTTGTGCGCGATCTCCACGCTCGTGTGTCCCAAGGCGATCAGCCGCAAGACCTCGCGCTCGCGCGGCGTCAGCTTGTCCCCGTCGGCCCCCAGCCTCTCGCCACCAAGCCTTGCGGCCAACAACGGACTCACATAGCGCCTCCCGTGTGAGGCGTCGCGCACCGCGGGGGGCAGGTCGGAGTCGGCCATCTCCTTGAGCACAAGCCCGGTCGCTCCATTGTCGAGAGCACGCTTGGCAAATGCCGGATCGTCATCCGTGGTGAGCACCACGATGCTGGTATCGCGCACCTCGCGATGCAGGCGACCGAGCGCTTCGATCCCGGAGCCGTGGCCGGGCATGCCGAGGTCGAGCACGAGCACATCCGGCCGGCGTGTCCGGGTATGCTCAGCCACCGTCTGCAAGCTGTCGGTCTCGGCGATCACCTCGATGTCGGCTTCACCGTCGAGCAGCAAGCGCAGACTCTCACGCATAGCGGCGTGATCGTCGGCCAAGAGGATCCTGATCGATTCTCGCCTCCCTCCGTTTGCCCCAGAATCAGGGACGGGCGCAAGGCGGAGAAACCGGAGCATGATCAGACGTTAGGGTGCCCGGGATCGCTCTCCCAGCGGACAAATCCGCGTTTGGGTCGCGGCAAAGCACGTAGCCTCATCCCCCTAGCGAAGGCCCGGGCTTGCGCGGTCACCGCTCGAGCGCACTCGCCGGATCGCGGCCTTGTATCTCGGCCTCACCTGGAGGAGCTCGAGCAGTAGTGCCTGCCATATGAGACCCTACGGCTCGTGCGAGTAGGTCTGCTCACCGGCGGCGGGGACTGTCCCGGCCTGAACGCCGTGATCCGCGCGATCGTGCGTCGCGGGCTCGAGCTTTCAGAGGACAGCTTCATCGGCTTCCGCTACGGCTGGGCCGGCGTGCTCGAGGACGACACGGTGGAGCTCACGCGCGAGAGCACGGCGGGGATCTTGCCGCGCGGCGGTACGATCCTGGGCACCTCGCGCACCAACCCCTTCGACGGGCGCGAGGGCGGCTTGGAGCGCATCGAAGCCACCTTCGCAAGCGAGCGCCTCGACGCGCTCATCCCCATCGGCGGCGAGGACACGCTTGGCGTTGCCTTGCGCCTCAGCCAAGCTGGTTTGCAGATCGTGGGGGTGCCCAAGACGATCGACAACGACATCGGCGGCACGGACGTTACGTTTGGCTTTCACACCGCGGTGCAGATCGCCACGGATGCGATCGACCGCTTGCACACGACCGCCGAGTCTCACAACCGCGTGATGGTGGTCGAGGTGATGGGTCGTCATGCGGGCTGGATCGCCACCTACGCCGGCATCGCAGGCGGAGCCGACGCGATCCTCGTTCCAGAGCGCCCGTTTGACGTCGAGGAGGTGTGCGTGCGCCTGCGCCGCCGCCACGCGCGCGGGATCACGTTCTCAATCGTGGTCGTCTCAGAGGGGGCTACGCCCCGTGAGGGCAGCGCGATGAGGGCTGCCGTCCCAGCGGATACCGACGAGTTCGGCCACGTACGACTCGGCGGCATCGGCGTGGACTTGGCCCATGAGGTGGAGGCGCTAACCGGCTATGAGACGCGGGCCACGATCCTCGGACACGTGCAGCGCGGGGGCACGCCCACCGCGTATGACCGCGTCCTGGCCACGCGCTTCGGCGTGGCCGCGATGGATGCCGTGGCCGGCGGGCGCTTTGGGCAGATGGTCGCATTGCAAGGCCCAGACATCGTTGAGGCCGGCTTGCGCGAGGCCTTGGCCGAGCCGAAGCTGCTCGACCCGGCCTTGTTTGAAACAGCCGAAGTGTTCTTCGGCTGAGGGCGGAGGGGGCCATGCGGCTTATCGCCGATTAGCCGCGGACTGGGCTGGTGTAGCTTCACGCCGTCCGGCGCTCGCGCCCGGCACGCGCTTGACTGGGAAGCTCGCCTCGATCGTGGTGCCCTCGCCGGGCCAGGAGCGGACCTGCAAGGCTCCGTCGAGCAGTTGAACGCGCTCGTGCATCCCCAAGAGGCCGAAGCCGTCGGTGTGCTCGGAGGGGTCAAAGCCCGAGCCGTCGTCGCGCACGCTCACATGGACGTCCATGTCGTCCTCGTGGACCTCCACCACGGCTCGCTCTGCGTGGCCATGCTTGGCCGCGTTGGTCAGAGCCTCCTGCACGATCCTATACATGGCCGTCTCTATCTCGGGGAGATGG
>DATMPT010000345.1:0-3273 GCA_035567355.1 Solirubrobacteraceae bacterium | reverse complement strand
AGGCACGCCCATGCGCGCGATTGCCTCTGCGGTGCCGCCGGTGGCGAGAATGCGAAAACCGTTGTCGTGCAGGATCTGGGCTACCGCGAAGACTCCGGGCTTATCTGAGTCGGTGACGCTGATGAAGGCCGTGCCCGCGTGCGGCAAGGGCGAGCCTGCGGCGGCCTGTGCCTTCGCAAAGGCAGTGGGAAAATCGCGCGCGATGCCCATGACCTCGCCGGTGGAGCGCATCTCGGGACCGAGCAGGGAGTCGGCCCCGTCAAAGCGGTCGAAGGGCAGGACCGCCTCCTTGACCGATACGTGCTCGCCGAAACCGACGCCCTCGTGTCCGGGGCGGAGCCCGAGCTCGGCGATTCGCTCGCCGAGCATGATGCGGCAGGCGAGCTTGGCCAAAGGCACGCCGACGGCCTTCGAGACAAACGGCACGGTGCGCGACGCGCGCGGGTTGGCCTCGATCACATACAGACAACCCTCGTGAACCGCGTACTGGACGTTCATCAACCCAACCACGCCGACGCCCAGCGCGATGTCGCGCGTGGCGCAGCGGATCTGCTCGAGCATCGGCTCGCCAAGCGAGTGCGGGGGGAGCACGCAGGCACTGTCGCCAGAGTGCACGCCAGCCTCCTCGACGTGTTGCATGATCCCACCGATCCACGCCTCATGACCGTCGCAGAGCGCATCGACGTCGACCTCGACCGCGTTCTCGAGGAATCGGTCCAGGAAGATCGTCGGTTTGCTCGCGGGTTCGCCTGCGCTTGGAGGCTGTGGATCTGGAGGGATCGTGGTTCGTGCGGGTTGGCTCACGGCGCCCGGCGTCTCGCGGCGGAGGTAGTCGGCAAGGCCCTCGCCTGAATAGACGATCTCCATCGCGCGGCCGCCCAGAACATAGGAGGGGCGCACGAGCAAGGGGTAGCCGACGTGCTCGGCCTTGGCCAGGGCTTCCTCGACCGAGCGGGCGGTCGCATACGGAGGCGCCTTGTAGCCAAGCCGCTCCAACAACTCCCCAAAGCGCGAGCGGTCCTCGGCCAGGTCGATCGCGTCGACGGAAGTGCCGAGCAGGGGAACGCCAGCCTCGACCAGGCCCGCGGCGAGCTTCAAGGGGGTTTGCCCGCCGAACTGGACGATCACGCCCTCCGGTCGCTCCACCTCGATCACACCGAGCACATCCTCCAAGGTCAGCGGCTCGAAGTAGAGACGGTCGGAGGTGTCGTAGTCGGTGGACACGGTCTCGGGATTGCAGTTGACGATCACCGCGTCGCGCCCAGACTCGCGCACGGTCATGGCGGCGTGAACGCAGCAGTAGTCAAACTCGATGCCCTGGCCGATGCGGTTGGGGCCGGCGCCCAGGATCACCACCGACGAGCGCTCTCCTCGGGTGACCTCATGCACCGCGTGAGCGTTCCCCTTTGGCGGCCGCTCCCAGCCCGAGTAGTAGTAGGGAGTCCGCGCCGGGAACTCGGCGGCGCAGGTGTCGACCGCCTTGAACGAGCGCTCGCCGACGAAGCTGGCCTCGGGGTCCTCGGCGATTTGCCGCAGCTCGCGCAGGAACCACCGGTCGATCGAAGTGCGCTCGTGAATCTGATCGATTCTCGCGTCGGTCGCGTCAGGCTGGGTCTTGTCGCGGGCGAAGAGCGCGAGGATCGTCTCGTAGCGGTCGGCTGTCGGCGTGAGCAAGGAGTCGAGCAACTCTTGCTCGGAGAGCTCCCCCAGGCGGGGAGTCTTGTCGAGCTCGCGCGAGCGCAGGGCCTTGGCGAACGCTTGAGAGAAGGTGCGCCCGATCGCCATCGCCTCCCCCACCGACTTCATGTGGGTGGAGAGCGTGGGCACGGCGCCCGGGAACTTCTCGAAGGCAAAGCGGGGCCACTTGACGACGACGTAGTCGATCGTGGGCTCGAAGGAGGCGGGTGTGACGCCGGTTATGTCGTTGGTGATCTCCTCCAAGAGGTAGCCAACGGCCAGGCGCGCAGCGATCTTGGCGATCGGGAAGCCGGTGGCCTTGGAGGCGAGCGCAGAGGAGCGCGAGACGCGCGGGTTCATCTCGATCACGAGGATCTCCTCGGTGGAGGGGTTGACCGCGAACTGGACGTTAGAGCCGCCCGTCTCCACCCCCACCGCGCGGATCACGGCGATCGCCTGGTCGCGCAATTGCTGGTAGAGGGCGTCGGTGAGCGTCTGCTGCGGGGCGACGGTTACCGAGTCACCGGTGTGGACGCCCATCGGGTCGATGTTCTCGATCGAGCACACGATCACGACGTTGTCGGCTTTGTCGCGCATCACCTCCAGCTCGAACTCTCCCCAACCGAGCACCGACTGGTCGAGCAGGACCTGGCTAATCGGGGAAGCCTCGATGCCACGGGCGGCGATCAGCTCGAACTCCTCCTGGGTGCGCGCGATGCCTCCTCCCCGCCCACCGAGCGTGAACGCGGGACGCACGATGCATGGCAGGCCGAGTCGCGGAAGCGCCGCGCGAGCCTCGTCGAGCGTCGTGGCGATCGCGCTGTCGGGCATCCTCAAGCCCGCGCGGGCCATTGCGCCGGCGAACAGGTCGCGGTCCTCGGCGCAGGTGATCGCGTCGTAGTTGGCGCCGATCAGCTCGACGCCGAAGCGGGCCAAGATGCCGTCGTCGTGCAAGACCTTGGCCAGGTTCAGCGCGGTTTGTCCGCCAAGCGTCGGCAACAGCGCGTCGGGGCGCTCGCGCGCGATGATCTTCGCGAGCGGGGCAGCCAACAGGGGCTCGACATACGTGGCGTCGGCAAACTCGGGATCGGTCATGATCGTGGCCGGATTCGAGTTGACCAGCACGACCCTGTATCCCTCCTCGCGCAAGACCTTGCACGCCTGCACGCCGGAGTAGTCGAACTCGGCGGCCTGGCCGATCACGATCGGGCCCGATCCCAAGATCAGGATCGTGCTTATGTCTTCACGCCGCGGCAATGCGCTCCAGGAAACGGTCGAACAGGTGCAAGGAGTCGTGTGGGCCGGGTCCGGCCTCGGGGTGATACTGGACGGCGCCGCCCGGGACGTCGAGCAGCTCCAAGCCCTCGACGGTCCGGTCATAGAGGTTGACATGAGTGAGCTGGGCCGCGCCGAAGTCGGTCTCCCAGCGCACGGGCTCGTCGCTGTCCAAGGTGCGCGCGCCGCCCGGTCCGAGCACGGCGAAGCCATGATTCTGAGAGGTGATCTCGACACGGCCGCTGTGCAGGTCCTTGACCGGATGGTTCGCGCCGCGGTGGCCGAAGGGAAGCTTGTAGGTCTCGAGGCCCAGAGCGCGGC
>DATMPT010000344.1:0-5103 GCA_035567355.1 Solirubrobacteraceae bacterium | reverse complement strand
GCGGCCGTCTTCTCATAAACCCTCGTCACCGACTTGATCTTGGGATGGTCCGGCGCCACGCCCGAGCGCACCAGCCCCCAGGGCGTGGGCAGGCGCTCGAACATGTCCACCTCAAGCGTCTCCGGGCCGTCCTTGAGCAGGTGCCCGGCGGCATAGAAGCCGGCGGGGCCCGAGCCGATCACTGCTATGCGGATTGGGGTCATAAGAGTGTTCTATCGGTTGGGAGCGGTTCACGCAGGCCCTTTTCGCGTGGACTGGGGCCGGGGACCGGCGTCCGCCAGCCCCCGGCCAGCTCCGCGATCATGGGCACGGCCCGACTCGAACGGGCGACCCCCTCGGTGTAAACGAGGTGCTCTAGCCAACTGAGCTACGCGCCCTTGGGATCTTTTAAGATTAGAGACTCCTTCTCTGCCAAGCTGTTGGCATGGTAGTCAGGGGGAGGCGGCGTCGCGGGGCTCGCCTGGCGTTTGGCATAGGAGCATCCTTGGTCTTGCTCCTCGTGCTCTCCCAGGCACTCCTACCGCCGCTAGTCGCCAAACTGGTCAGCGATCGCTTTTCGCGCTATGGCACCGTCAAGCGAGCCAGCGTAAGCGCCGTGCCTGCGCTCGAGCTGCTGTGGGGAAAGGCCGACTCGGCAAGCGTCGTCGCGGGCGCTCTCTCAGTGCCCTCCGGCCGGCTCGCTTCGCTGATCTGGGAAGCACATAACGTCACAAACATCGCCTTGAGCGCAGATACGGCCACCCTGACGGCCATCCCGAGTCTCCCCCGGGGTATCACCGTGAGCGACATGCGCGTAGTCAAGCGCGGCTCATCGATTCACGCGAGCGCCACCCTCACCGAGCGCCAGCTGGAGGAAGCGCTCCCTTCCGGCTTTCGCATCGAACCCTTGGCAAGCAGTGGCGGTGAGGTCGAAGTGCGTGCTTCCGGTGCCCTGTTCGGCCTGCAAGCGTCGATCGTTGCGGTCGTGCGTGGCTCCGGAGGGCGACTCGTGACCGAACCGCGTGGACTGCCATTCGCCGGGCTGGCTTCGGTCACGCTCTTCTCCGACTCTCACTTGAAGGTGGAGGCAGTCGGTTTCTCGACTGTGCGCACCGACCCGCTCACCTATGAGCTTTCGATGACCGCCGTCCTGCATTGAGGATCACGCGGAGGCGGACGACCGCAGTGGACTCCCCTCCCCGGTCGTGCCGCCGGTCTGCCGCGAGCTCCACTCACGCTCCCGCACGATCATAGGCAGGCCGTGCTTCGGGCTG
The DNA here is from genome assembly GCA_035567355.1 of Solirubrobacteraceae bacterium. GTDB lineage: Bacteria > Actinomycetota > Thermoleophilia > Solirubrobacterales > Solirubrobacteraceae > Palsa-744. Next base: position 3,850 of record DATMPT010000344.1, on the reverse strand, counting down.
ATCGTGGGCATCTGGCGGTACTCCAGTGCGAAGCCCTTCGGCAGCTCGAGCCTGAAGCGGCTCGCGATCAGCGTGGCGATCGTGCGCACCTCCAGCTGGCCGAACCGCATCCCAATACAGGTCCGCGAACCGCCGCCAAACGGGATGTAGGCGCCCTTGGCGATCCTCGCCTTCGCCTCCGGGGCGAAGCGCTCGGGGCGAAACGCCTCGGGGTCTGCCCACACGTCGGGCAGGTGGTGGGAGGCCCACGAGCTGTAGTTCACGTATGAGTTTGCGGGCACCGTGTGGCCTTCGAACTCGAAAGCCTCCACCGACTTGCGAGGGCCGATCCAGGCGGGCGGATACTTGCGCAATGTCTCATCCAAAGTCATCTCGAGCTGGGCTAGCTCGCCGCTCATCAGCTGCTCGGCGTTGGGCTTGCCGTCGCGTAGCAGCTCGCCCTGCTCGGCCACGAGCGCGTCGGCCAGGTGGGGCTGGCGCGCCAGCTCATAAAACATGAACGCCACCGTCGAGGTCGTCGTGTCGTGGCCGGCAAACAGCAAGGTCATCATCTCGTCCCTGACCTGTTCGTCTGCCAAGCTCTCGCCGCCTTCGTCCTTGGCGTCGAGCAACAGGCTGAGCACGTCCTCGCCGCGCTCCCCCGTGGCCCTTTGCCTCGAGATCTGGCCATAGAGCAAGCGGTTGAGCGCTTTCGAGGCCTCCTGCAAGCGCGCCCAAGGCGTGCGCGGGCCCCTGATGAAGCGGAACTCGTAGCCGCTGGCATAGAAGGCAAGCGCCTGCTCGAACATCGCGGCCGCATCGATCTCCCGTGCGGCAGGCCCGTCGGGATCGATCCCGAACAGGGCCTTCATCGCCACCCGCGTGGCCAGGCGGCGCGTCCAGGCATACAGGTCGATCCGTGCCTCCGGGCGCCACTGCTCCAAGGCTCTTTCGGTCTCTTCGGCCATCACGTCGATCGAGGTCGCGATCCGCTCGCGATGGAAGGCCGGCAGCATGATCTGGCGCGCTCGCCGGTGATAAGGGTCGTCGGTCGTTAGGAGCCCGTCGCCGAGCAAGGCGATCAGGTCCCTGAAGTGCGATTCGCGCCACTTGAAGTTCTGGGCGTGGGAGACCGTGACGTAGTGGTTCGCTGCCGGCCCGAGCATGAACACGACCCGGCTGTGCAAGATCCGCAGGGTGAAGACCGGGCCATAGCGCTCGTATGCCTCCAGCAGCAGGGGCAAGGGCTCGTCGATGAAGCGCTTCGTGCGGGATATCGAGAAGGCTGTGTCCCCAGGCGGGTAGGGCACTGTCGCGGCCCTTTCGTCGGCCAGATCTTGCACCAAGATCCTGAACGGGTTTTCGTGGCGCAAGGGCGGGGGCTCGAGGACGGGCATTGCCTAAGCGTAGAGGACAGGCGGGCGGTTTGGCTGGCCGGCCAGCTTGGCCCCTGGCGCGGGTGGTGTTGTGTTCTTCGATTTGATAGCCCCGCGTGCGCGCGCGGATCTTCTTAACGAGGCTAGCTCTGTTAACGAGCCCGCGTGCGCGGGCCCTCGCATGGCGGGAACCAGCTCCGTGTGCACCCTCCCATGGCCGATCCGATGGGCTCGGTGTGCGCCTGTCCGCTGCGATACTCTGCCCTACGCACGTATCGCAAGTCCCGTGCACCAGCACGGGGGCGTAGCTCAGCTGGTTAGAGCGCTGCCCTGTCACGGCAGAGGTCGCGGGTTCGAGTCCCGTCGCTCCCGCTTTCGGCACCACCGTGTGCCGGTTGGTGTTGAAGGAACTGCTGTGTTGCTTGGAAGTAGGGCAGGAAGTCGTCGTGTGGTTGTACGGCGACGATCTGCCCGTTCTGCGCCCAGATTTGCTCGAATAGCGAGAGCAGGAGCTTGCGTCGCTCGGCAGGCCGGGTCTCCAGGTCCCAGAAGCGGGGGAACTCGTCGAGGAGCGCTTTGGCGCGGTCGAGGGCGGGTTTGGCGGGTGGGCCTTGGCGTTGGAGTTCTTCCTCAAGTGCTTGACGGCGCATGATGTATTGGGCCTTGGTGAGGTCGCCGAGGACGTAGAGGTCTTGCAGGCGCTGTAGCTGGTCGAGCAGCTCGTTTCGCCGCTCGGCCGGCTGCTCAGCGTGCTCGGCGGCTTGGGCCTTGAGGGTTTGCAGGAGCAGGTCGTGGAGTTGCCCGTCGGGCTGGAAGGCGCGTATCCAGTCGATGAGCTGGCCCTCCAGGGCCTCGGCTTTGACGATTCGCTCGCCGCAGGAGTGCCCGTAGCGGCGGGTGGAGCACATGTAGCGCCGGATGGCTGTCTTGGAGCCTCGGGTGCCGTGCATTCGCGCTCCGCAACGCTCGCACCGCAGCAGCTTGCGCAGCAGGTATTCGTCTGATGGCGGGCCGGGCTTCACGACGCGGGTCCGCCATCCTCGGACCTCTTGCACGCGGTCGAATAGCTCGTCGGTGACGATTGCCTCGTGCAGTCCTTTGATCGCACGGGACTTGTCGCGCAGCCCGCTGACGTATCCGGCGTAGGCGGCGTTGCACAGCATCTCGCGCACGGTGTCCTTCCCGAACTGCCGTCCACGTGCGGTGCGAGCACCGGTGGCGTTCAGCCAGGCGGCGAGCGTGCGGTCGGACTCCTGTCCGGTGGCGTAGCGCTCGAACAACTGCAGCACGAGCGGCGCCCGCGCGGGGTCTGGGATGGCGATCTTGGTGGTGGGGTCACGCAGATAGCCCCACGGCAGGCTGCCGACAAGGTGGCCTTGGCGTGCCTTCTCCTTCAGTCCGCTGCGCGTCCAGAAGGACAGCGAGACGGAGTAGTACTCGTCGAACATCTCGTGGATCGACTCGGCGAGGAACGCGGACGGGTCGGTGTGATCTTCACCCATCGGCTGGGAGACCGACACGACACGGATGCCGAGCCGCTCGCGCAGAAGCTGCTTGTAGCGGCGGGCCTCGATCTGGTTGCGGGCGAACCGCGAGGTGTGGAAGACGAGCACCACGTCGAACTTGGCCTCTGCCGCGTCGGCCATGAGGCGCTGGAACTCAGGGCGGGCCTCGGACTTGCGCCACCCCGAATGGAAATCGCAGTACTCGCCGATCAGTTCGAGGTCGTTCTCGGGGGCGAAGCGGCGGATGCTCTCGCGCTGCGCGTCGGGCGAGAAGCCTTGGCCTTGCTCCTCGGTTGACTCGCGGATGTAGGCGACGGCGCGCTGGGGGCTATCCACGATCCCGGTCGGGATCGGTGAGGTGTTGTCCTCGGCGCAGCCACCAGTCAGCAAACCAGCGCGCGAACGCGAGGTGCTCGGGGGTTGGGAAGCAGTCTTGCTCACGGCGATGTCCTCCCGTGGGTTGTGGGTCATCGTGGCGGCCGATCAGAGCAGAGCCCAGCCGGGATCTCAAGACCTTGCCCTGGCAAGCCGGCCGGCGAGGTGGCCCACAGACCAAACGACGATCGGCGGCCGCATCGCACCCAGCTGAGCCACGCCGCCTGGCGGTAGGCCGTGATACTGCTGTCGCTGGGCGGCCGTTCGGTCGCTCAACGCCCCTGTCGGTTTCGCTGGCTTGCTGGGACATCACGACGCCTCATACGTGCGCCGGGCAGGCGAGTCGGGGGCAGGCACGACACGCCGCGCAAGCCGGGGAAGCCGACGACGAGCCACGACGACACGACTCGTGCGCGCCGCGAGCAGAGCAATCGAACGGCCACAGTCGCTTGTGGTAGAGATGTCAAAACCGCGCGACCGCCGGAATCCCGCACAGCCATCAGCAAAACAAGACATCCCGAAGGCAAGCACCTGGTCCCCCAGTTGGTCCCTCAGTTGGTACCGCAGTTGGTACCCCAGTGGGTCCTCAGAACGAACCCCCGAAAGCCGACGGAA
>DATMPT010000343.1:0-21720 GCA_035567355.1 Solirubrobacteraceae bacterium | reverse complement strand
ACGAGAACCGACTCACGCCCGCTTGCGCTGGGCAAAGTGCAAGCGGGCGCCTGACCGCAGCGCAGACCCGCCTTCGTCCGGAGGAAGTGCCCGCCCGGGTTGATCGAGACGCCTGCTTTGGTGTCGGCGTTGATCATCGCTTTACCTCGCTGGATGTGGGGGGCGGAGCATGAGTCGCAGCGGTGGGCTGCCCCCAACGCGCAGCTCGCGGATGAGCTGGAAGCCGAGGCGTTCGTAGAGCGCGGCGTTGCGCTCGCTCGAGGCCTCGATGTACGCGGGTAGGCCCTCCCGGTCGCAGCGCTCGAGCGTTGGGCGCATCAGTGCGCTGCCGAGACCCTGGCCCTGCATGTCGGGGAGCACGCCGACGTCACGGATGTAGTAGTGCGGCTGGCGCAGCGGGTGACGCATGTGGCGCCACTCCATCGCGGCCCCCATCCTCGCTGCCCGGTCCAGGTGGGCGCCGAAGGCGCTGCCCTCCAGCAGGGTGATGTGCAGCGGCGAGCGCCATGCGCCGGGAGGCAGGCTCAGCGCGGCGCCGGTGAGGTTGCTGCTCGTCCACACGCGCCCGCGTGCCAGCCCGAGGTGACGGAGCTCGATCGCGAAGTAGCGACGCAGGCGTGCCGGTCGCTTGGTGTCCTCGGGCATCAGCCAGCTGTAGATCGGGTCCTCGATGAAAGCCTCTGCCATCACCGCCTTCAGGCGTTCGATATCCTCTGCGGTTGCCGGTCGTAGCCCGGGATCGGCGAGGGGGATGGACGGTGCGTCACGGTCAATGGTTGCTGATCTCTGACCCATCTTTGACTCCTGTCTTTTGGTTGCCGTTTCCTGTGGGGGGCTTGCGGCGTCTGGGTCGGTAGCGCTGTCGCGGGGCGCCTGAAAGCGTGTTCGGCTTAGCAGGCGGACCTTTCCTCCACGACTCGGCACGAGGGTTATGTGGCGCACCGTCGTCCCCTCCGAGCGTGCGCCAACTGGCTGCAGCTGCGTACGGGACAGAATCGTTCGCAGAACTGTCTTCATCTCTAGCGTGGCAAAGGCAGCTCCCAGGCAACGGCGCGAGCCCCCGCCGAACGGGATCCAGCTGTACGGCGGCGCCTGAGCGTCGAGGAAGCGCTCGGGCGCAAACGCGTCGGCGTCGGGGAAGTTGGCGTCGGCGGACTGGACCAGGCCGATCGAGGGTGACACCACGGTTCCGGCGGGGAGGCAGTGGCCTGCGATTTCGGTTGGCACAGTAAGCACCCGCCCGACATCGTGGATGACGGGACGCAGGCGCAGGATCTCCTTTACGACCGCGTCCAGGTATTCTTCCTCGCCCGCGGCGATGCTCTCGGACAGTCGGCTCAGGACGTCGGGATGGCGAAGCAGCCGCTCAAAGGCCCACGCGAGGGCGGTTGTCGTGGTCTCGTGGCCCGCCAGCAGCAGCGTCACCAATTGGTCGCGCAGATTGCGGTCGTTGGGGCCGGCGGGATCTGATTGTTCTTGATGCATCAACAGAGAGAGCACGTCGGTGCGTTGATCGAGACCTGGATCTGCGCGGTGCTCGGCGATCTCCTGATAGAGCAGATCGTCGGCGCGCGCCTGGGCCTGGCGGTAGCGTCGCCAGGGACCGACGCGTCCCAGCTCGGGACGTATCCAGAGCAGCATCACCGTGCCGCTGACGTCTGCGACATGCGGCAGCGTTTCGCGCAGAGCGCTGAGGCGCTGCGGATCCTTGGCGCCGATCACGGCCCGGAGGATCACCTCCAACGTAACGCGCCGCATCGCGTCCATCAGCTGAAATGGTCTGCCCGGCGCCCAGCGGTCGATCTCAGCGTGTGTCGCGGCCTCGACGACGTCGCGGTAGTTGCTCACGCTGTCGCCGTGGAAAGCGGGCAGCATCCTGCGCCGTTGTGCGATGTGCTCCTCGCCGTCGATCAGCAGCACCGAACGCGAGCCCATGACCGGCTTCAAGACCGCGTTGGCCTCGCCCGCGTGGAAGACCTCCGGGTCGCCTGTGAAAACCGTCTTGATGTCCTTGGGATCGGCGAGGAAGACCCTCGTGCCTGCCGGGAAGGCGCGCACGGTGAAGGCGTCGCCGTAGCGCCTGTGGCAGGCGCGCAGGTAGTGGTCAGCGTAGCCCCAGTACAAATACGTTTGGATCGCGACGGGCAGCCGCGGGCCGGGGGGGAGGCTTGTTGCGCGCTCGATTGCGGGGCCGGCGTCCGGCGTTTGGGCGCTCATCCGGATCGTTGTCTGTTCTTGATGCTGTCGTGAACCGCGGCGTAGTGAGCGGCGAGCCCGACGCCCCACCCGAGCAGCGGGTAGATGAACCAGGGGTATGCCGTTCCTCCCAGCTGCCATTGCAGGACCCACACGGCGAGGATCAGGATTTGGACGGCGATGAACACAGTTGCGTGGATTCGGAATCCCTTTCGATGGCCGTGCGCTGACCGCTCGCGCCGGTGCTGTCGGGACTGGGTTTCCGCGCGCTCGGCGGCGCGCTCGAATGCATCGGTCATCAGTTTGCCTCCTTGGTTGTCGGGAGCCCTTCGAGACTCTCGATGTCGGCCGCCGCTCGTTGCAGGACGGCCGCTATGGCTTGTGGGTCCACTCGACCCGAGAGCGGCACGAGCCGTGCTCTGAAGCGGTCCAGCAGCGGCTCGATCGAGTCCGCGTCGCCAAACCGCGCGCCGGTGCGAACTTCGAGCGATGCGAGGGCGTCACGGCGTGCCTCGATCGCCTGCTTACCCGCCGGGGTGACGCGATACGTGGTCTTGCCGTCGTGGGTCTGACCGTCGATCAGTCCCTCAGCATGGAGCGCCTCGATCGCGGGGTAGACGCTGCCAGGCGAGGGGCGATAGCGGGGGCCGAAGAGACGCTTCAGCTCGGCCAAGATCTCATAGCCGTGCCGCGGGCGCTCGGCGAGCAGCGCGAGCAGCACGAGCGGGAGCTCGCCGTGTCGGAAGAATCTCCTGGACAACGCAACCGCTCTCTAGGCCACCGCTACGCCGATCGTCCCGACGGCGGATTGTTTGGTGTGCTCTCGCCACTGCTGCTCGTTTGATAATGAGCCTCGCACCGTTGATGGGGCCGCTGCGGGGCCCAGCGCGGTAGCGCTCACCGGATCGTTGAGCCCCTTCAGCGCGAGCGCACCAAGAGACTCGAACGCATGAGCACTCGGAGAGCCGGCGAGCCTGCGCACGGTCTCGGACACGACTACCTGCCCGCCCTGCGCCACGTTACAGAGTCGTCGCGCGACGATCACCGGTCTGCCGAAGAAGTCGTCCTGCTCGCGCACGGCCTCACCCATGTCGATCCCGATCCGCAAGGTCATTGGCTCCCCGCAGACGGCCACCGCGTGCTGCATTGCGACAGCGCACGCGACGGCCGCGCGCCCGTCGGTAAAAACCACCATCAACCCGTCGCCAAGGCTCTTGACCTCGGTGCCGGCGTGCTCGCGGATCGCCGTGCGCAGCAGCGCAAAATGCCGGCGGCGAAAGGCGTGAGCGATGTGGTCGCCGAGACGATCGAGCAACGCTGTCGACCCGACCACGTCAGTGAACAGGAAGGCGTAGATCCGCGTCTCAGCGCGCTCATCCAATGCCTTGACCCCGGACGCTGTCGTCCTGTAGGAGACTTCGCCGTCGCGTGCCTTGCTCTCAATCAAGCCCTCAGCCACCAGCGCCCCGATCGCGCACTCGACCCGCTCCGGCGAGGGCCGATAGCCGCGGCCCACGCGGCGCCTGAGCCCAGCCGCGAAATCGCTGCGGGCCACAGGACGCTTCACGCAGAGCGCCAGCAGGACCAGCGAGAGCTCACGGTAGCGATGAGTGTTCGACGACATCTGATGGCCCTTCTAAAGGACTTACGAAGTTGTTACGAACCTTATATCGAAACTATTACGAAGTCAAGGGCGGGTTGCGCGGCCCGCGGTGGGATCAGATGCGTAGCCGCGTCAGGGCCGATCGACCTTCCGCAGACTGTCACTCTGGACGAGCAGTAACAACGTCTATGCCGCCGCGGTCGCGTCCCAGGAGTGCTGTAAATAGCTGCGGGAGTCGTCAAGGTGACGGCGTAGGTTCCCTCAAGTCCTGTCGAGACGAAGAAGGAGGCCTACGCCGTGAGACGTACCGTACCGCCGTCGGCGGAGATTGAAGACTAGATCGACCAGCTGCTCGCCGTGGGGGTGGGCGAGAACCCGCGCGAGGCGCTCTCAGAGCTCGCCAAGCTCGGTGCCCGGCTGATCATTCAGCGGGCTGTGGAGGACGAGTTCGAGGCATGGCTGGGTCGTGCTCGCTATGAGCGCCGGCCCGAGTATCAGCGCGGGCTTCGCAACTACGAGTCGGGGCTCAGAAATGGCTATCGCCCTCGCCGGGTGCAGACCGCGGAAGCGAGCTGGAGGTCGAGATCCCGCAGGTCCGCGAGGCTGCCGAGCCGTTCGTCTCTGCGCTGTTCCCTCACTCGACGAAGCTGCTTCGCACCCGGCCGCTGGAGGCGATGGTTGTTGGCGCGTTCGTCCGCGGTCTCTCGATGCGAGACGTCGAATCGCTGTACGAGGAGGAGAGCTGCCTCTCCCTCGTCTGGCCGTGCTCGACCTCCAGATCAACAACACCTGCAACGGTGTCAAGCTCTCCGAAAATCGACCGCCAAAAGCTCTACCGGCTCCGCCACGAGCCGACCAAAACAGAGGCCCACGAAAAAGAGGTGATCGCCGCGTAAACTACCAGCCACCGGGAACCCGAGCCGGAGTGAATTTACAGCAGCTCAGGGACGCGACCGCCGCCGCGCCGCGCTTGCGCCTTCGTGTGAATGCGAGCGCGTTGGCGAGGTGCATGGGACCAGTTGCCTTCGTGCCCATCAAACCAAGTCAGACGGGTCGTCGGCGTTGCCACTCTGGTCATGGTCCCCCGCAGTTGGATGCGCCACGACAGGCGAGGGGCTCGCCTACGGGCAGAGAACGCAAAGAACTTCCGGCGGTGTCGAACACGTTCGGGACCTGTCGCGGGACGCAGAGCTTGTTGTTGCAGCCGTGCTGCGCGCCACTCGACGTTGACGGGCCGTGGTCCGTAGCGGCGTAGGTCCTCGATCGCGAAGGCGTAGTGGTCGCTGAGCATCTTCAAGCTCGTCCCGCACTCGCTCGCCACGGTTTGTGGGTCCTCGGCGTGTAGGCGCAGGGAGATGCCGCCGCGGCGCAGCGAGTATGGCGTGGCGCCAAGGATCGGGAGAAACTCAGGGCGCTGTGCGACCTTCTCGACTGGCGTGGGGGATGGCACCCCACAAAGATGTACCGAACGCCGAAATGTAACGATTTGCAGGGAAAACACGATGGGGGGCTCCTTCGCTCGTAAGTCGACGCGGCTATTGGATGCTGGCGACGCTAGGCGGCGATAGGAGGAGGGGGGCGGCCCGTCGGACATGGGCGGTGCGGGCCGTCGTACGGTTCGGCACCCAGGGCGATGCCTACAGCTCGGCGAGCGCCTCGAGCAGCGACTCGCCGTGGCGCTCGCAGAAGGCTGGGCCGATGCCCTTGACCGCGATCAGCTCGTCGAGGGTCTTCGGCCTGGCGCGCAGCACGCCTTCGAGCGCTGTGTTGGCCGCCACCGTGAACGCGGGCTTGCCTTCGCTGCGGCCCAAGCGCCAGGTCTTCAGCTGCTCGAATTGGTGCTCGTCCACCGGGTCTGGCACTTCCTCCGCCAAGCTCCCCCCGTTCGCGCGGCCGTTCCCCGTCAGGCCGCCGAACCGGCGGCCTGGGCCGTCGGCGGCCGGCCCGCGGCGCTCCCGCGTGGCGCGGGCTTTGCCGCTTTGGATCGTCCGTAGCGATGCCTCCACCAGTGCGCTGTCGGCTTCACACACGTCGCAACACCTGACTTCCGGTGCGCACGGCTCCTCGTCGCCGAAGTGGTCCAGGATCTGGCGTCTGCGACACGTCTGGCGGCCGCTCGAGATGAACTGCTCGATCGACCGGTACGAGGCCCAACCGCGGTCTCGCGCGGCCTTGATCGCCTCGTATGCCTTGCGGGGGCTGCCTTCGCCCGTGAGCCTCACCAGCAGCCCTTCCGGGCCACCCGGCCTGAGCTCCACCGCACCGGCGCGCTCGGCGATCGACAGCAGCACCCTTTCGCGCTCATCCAGCTCGCCATGCCCAATCGCGGCGGTCCCTTCCTCGGCGCGACCGCGCAGCCTCACCACGTAGCGTCTCACATCCTCCACCGTCGTCTCGCGCTCTCTGATGAACCTGATCAAACGGCCCAGATCCATTCTCGACGCGAGCAGAACCGCCCGCCCGGGAAGTCCATCGCGCCCGCCGCGCCCCGCCTCCTGGTAGTAGGCCTCCAGGCTGGTCGGCACCGCCCAGTGCACCACCGTGCGCACATCCGCCTTGTCGACTCCCATCCCAAAGGCATTGGTAGCGACCACCACCTCTGCCTTGCCGTCCATGAACGCCTCCTGGCTTGCCCGACGTGCGTCTGGGGCCATGCCCGCGTGGTAGCTCGCCGCACGCAATCCTCGCTCGGAAAGCATTTCCGTCACCTCGACGGTGTGCTTGCGGGTGCCGCAATACACGATCGCCGGACGCGCGTTCTCGGACGCGAGTACGTGCAGCAGCGTGGCGCGCTTGCGGGCCACGGCACCCTTGCCTTCGAGGCCCACCACGTCGAAGGTGAGGTTGGGACGGTCAAAGCCGGAGCGCACAGCCAGCCAGTCGCGCAAGCCGAGCCGCGCGGCGATCTCCTCGGCCACGCGCGGTGTAGCGGTCGCGGTTGCCGCCATCACCGCCGGGCGGCCGCCTGTGCCCGAGCGGGCGAGCGCCTCGATCGCGTCGTGCAGGCGCAGGTAGTCGGGGCGAAAGTCATGCCCCCACTCGGCCACGCAGTGAGCCTCGTCGACGACGAACAGCCCGACCTTGCGCGTGGCGAGCGTCTCGCGAAATGCCCGCGAAGCGAAGCGCTCGGGGGCTGCCAGCACAAGCGAAGCCTCTCCCGAGGAGATGGCCCTCAGCGCCTGCGCGTTGTGCCCCTCCTCCATCCCGGACGCCAGCATCGCCGCGTTGACCCCTGTCTGCTCCAGACGCCGGCGCTGGTCGGCCATCAGCGCGATCAGCGGACTCACCACCACCACCAACTCCTCGCCCACGAGCGCCGGCAGCTGATAGCAGAGCGACTTACCCCCGCCGGTGGGCATCACCACGAGGCTGTCGCGCCCGTCGAGCGCCGCTTGCACCGCCTCGCGCTGGCCCGGCCTGAACGCTTGCAGGCCGAAGCGCTGGAGCAGCTGCTCGGGAGTCACGCTCGCGCCGATGGGGCTCTGCCGGAGCACGCCCTCAAAGCTACCCTTCGCTCCGGGCGGTATCCGGCGCGGCCTGCCCTACGCGCGCGCGTAGGCACCCCGATTTCGCACTGTCATCTCGACGTCTTGCGTGCCTATGCGCGCGCGGGGCACCTTGATTGCGAACTCAAACCACCCACCCTGACTACGAACTCAAACCACCCCGATGCCTCGCGTGCGTCGTGCGCGCGCAGGGCGCCCCCCGCCGGAGTCCACACCCCAGCAGGGGCATCTACCCGCCTGGCGATGGCCTGCCCGACAGGCGCTAACGACGGCGCCAGGTCACGCGTGCGCCGGCCGACGGCACGAGCGTGATCGCGCGCCGCTGGTTCCACTCGCCCTTGCGCCACAACCTTCCGCCACGCGCCGGCACGCTGGGTGCCAGCTCGCCCAGCACCGTCTGCAAGATGAGCTTCATCTCCAGCGTGGCGAACGACGCCCCGATGCAGCGCCTGATGCCGCCGCCGAAGGGAATCCACGAGAACGTCTCAGGCGGTTTGTCCAGGAAGCGCTCGGGCCTGAACTCGGTGGGCGCCTCGTACACGTCCGGGTTGCGATTTGTGAGGTAGATCGAGGGCACCACGCGCGCTCCGGCTGGCAGCTCGCGCCCACCCACCTCCAGCGGCTCTTGCAGCACCCTCACCACCATCGGCACGACCGGCCGTACGCGCAGGGTCTCTGAGATCACGGCCTGCATGTACTCATCGCCCTCACCCGCATCGATCTCGGCCACGAGGCGCGCGAGCTTGGCGGGGTGGCGCACGAGGCGCTCCACGGCCCACGCCACCGCCGTGGCGGTCGTCTCATGGCCCGCGAGCAACAGGGTCACGAGCTCGTCGCGCAGTTCCTGGTCTGTCATCGCCTGCCCGTCCTCGTCGCGGGCGAGCAGGAGCAGCGAGAGGATGTCGGCGCGCTCGCCCAGGTCCTGCTGCGCGCGGCGGCGGGCGATCTCGGCATAGATCACCTCGTCGAGGTGGTCGAGCGCGCGCCCGAACGCGCCCGTGGGACGAGCTTCGACAGGGCGGCGTATCGCGGCCAGCAGCAGCATGGGGGTCTGGGCCGGTGTGAGCAGGCCGCCGATCGCCTCGCGCAACGCCCCCATGCGCTCCGCCTCGACTCCGAACACCGCGCGCAGGATCACCTCGAGCGTGATCGCGCGCGTGCGCACGCTCAGCTTCATCGGCTCGCCGAGCGGCCAGCCGGCCATGCTGCGCCGCGTGGCCTGCACGATCACCTGCTCGTACTCGCGCATCCGCTCCCCGTGGAACGGCGGCAGCAGCAGCTTGCGCTGGCGCAGGTGCTCGGGCCCGGTGAGCGTGATCACCGAGCTCGGCCCCATGACCGGGGCGATCGGCGAGCCGCCCGCCGCCGAGGGCGCGACCTCAGGTGGAGCGGTGAACACGGCCTTGACCGCGGCGGGATCGCTAACCATCACGAGTTTGCGTCCGCTCGGGCCGAACGTGAGCGTGAACGTGTCGCCGTAGCGGCGCGCGCACCGGTCCAGCACCCAGGTCGGGGCGAGCGCCCATACGATCGTGAGCGCGAGTGGTGGCAGGCGTGGGCCGCGAGGAAGCGCCTCGGCGGATGGTTCGGCGAGTGCTCCGGCGGGACCTACGTGCGGTTGCGCGACGGCGGTGGCCACCCGAGAAGCCTATCGGGCTGCGGCTCGCTCTCCGCCAGCGCCGCCAAGATACGGGCGTGGACCTGCTCCACCCGCGCGGGCGTAAGCGTGTCCGCATGACGCCGCAGGTAGGAGAGCAGCATGCGCGCGGGGGTCACGCGCACGCCGCGGCGACGGGCAAGCGGCTTGTCCACCCACGCGCGGCTGAACACCACGAGCGGCTCGACCCGCTCATCGGTGATCTGTTCGAGCACCTCGCGCTGATCTTGGGCTTGGCGCAACACCGCACCGTGGATCGCGCGCACGCGCACCTGGCCCTGGCGGCTCTTGGTCTCGATCGTGAACACTCCAGCCGTGCCGAGCGTGATGTGATCGACGTTGCCATGGCCAAAGCTCGCGTCATGGATCACGTGCCAGCCCTCGCCCGTGAGCTCATCGAGCAGCCCTCCCACGTGCTCCTCGCCGGCGGCGCCTCGGTCGTGGCGATCCACGAGCGGCAGCACGTAGCGCGAGACGGCGAACATCGTGATGAGCAGAGCCAGCTCAGAGCCGATGAACAGCGGGCTGTGCAAGCCAAAGGAGCGCCCCAGCACCGTCGTCAGGACTGCCAGCACGCCGAGTGTCACGAGTGTGCGCAGGCGCAACCTCAGGAAAGTCGCACGCGCGTGCTGCCCGGGCATACGGGTAGCCGGATCGTGGCGTTTGGGTAGACGCAAGGTATGCCCGCGTGCGGTCGGCATCTATCTCAGGCATCGGCCCGTCGCGGGCTCCATCTTTAGGAGCGGCGGCGTCTGCCCGCGTCGGTTGCCGGCGTCGAGGAGCCAAGCAAGTCCAGCGTTACCGTCAGCGTGGGAGTTGGCCGACTGTTCGAGCATCGACGCGCCTCGCGAGAGATGGTGCGGGAAAAACGTGGAGCGTGCGACTATCCACCTAAAGCCGGGTCCCAGCCGGGCCGAAGGCATGAGCAGGTCACGATCGTCAACCCGGCTTTGTAAATGTCAAATTCATTTGAGTCTCCTCTTCCTTCAGATATCCGGCTGTTGCTGCGCGCCGATGCCGAGCAGTGCTGGCTGCACCGCGAGGTGATCCCCGTCTTGCGCGATCTCCAGGCGCCCGGGGAGCTCGGCGAGGAGGAGGTGGGCGCGGCGCTCGCCTACCTGGAGGCCATGTGGGGCGAGGCCACCTTGCGTGCGCGCGAGACCGACGCCGCGCACAACCATCTGCGCTTGGGCGAGGGGTGCTCTGAGGTCCTGGCAGGGCCCGCCGGCCGCTATCACGCGGCGGTGCGCGTCTTGCGCGAGATCGTCGCCGAGCGTGTCATGCCCTTCGTCGAGCCGGACATCGACTTCGACGAGCGCCGGCCTCAGGCCGGCGGCGGTGGAATGCGCGTCAAGGACCGCCGCCCCGGCGGCTGTGCCCCGCGTGCCGCGTAGGGCGCGGCACGCGGATCGCATAGGGTTTCCCGGTGGCCGTCCCCGCAGCATTGCCCTTCGATCTGCAATCGCACTCCACCCGCTCTGACGGAGCCCTCGAGCCGAGCGCGGTGGTGGCCGCGGCTGCCCGCGCCGGCGTAAAGCTGCTGGCCTTGACTGACCATGACACGCTGGCCGGCGTGCACGAGGCCGTGAGCGCCGGCTCCGAGCAGGGTGTGGCAGTGGTGCCCGCGATCGAGATTTCCGCGATCGACCCCTCATCGCCTGGGGTAGGCGACGGCGGCGAGAGCGCCACTGCGCGCGAATTGCACATCCTCGGCTACCTGGTGGACCACACCGACCCCGCCTTCAACGCCACGCTCGCAGGCTTCCTGGGCGACCGCGAGCAGCGCACCTTGCGCATGGCCGAGCGCCTCCGTGAGCTCGGAATCGAGCTCGACGCCCAGGCCATCGACGCACGCGTGGGCGCGGGGGAGCCGATCGGCCGCCCCCACCTCGCCGAAGCGGCGCTATCCCACCCGGCCAACGCGCAGCGCCTGCGCGAGGAGCAGATCGATGACATCGGCTCGTTCATCCGGGCTTATCTGATCGAGGGTCGCCCGGCTTTCTGCCTGCGCGTGACGCCCACCGTCAAGGAGGCGATCGACGCGATCCACGCCGCCGGCGGCGTCGCAATCTGGGCACATCCCTTCTGGGACATATCCGACCCAGTCGAGGTGCTGGGCACAATCGCCCGCTTCCACGCGCTCGCGATCGACGGCATCGAGGCGTTCTACGTCACCCACACCCGCGAGCAGACAGAGCTGCTGGCGCGCCGTTGTGAGGAGCTGGACATACTGAGCACCGGCTCGGCGGACTTCCATGGTCCCGAGAATCGCCTGTTCTCGCGCTTCATGGCCTTTGATACCTACGGCCTCCAGCCGCGCCTGGGCCCGATCGCCGCGTTGGCCGTTCCCTGACGCAGTGACTCCCACCCGATCGGCGCGCAGGGCCAGATGAGCCAACGAGCGCGGAGGGCACGCCAGCCCAGGACCCGAAGGGTCCCCCCAAAATCACGTTTCACCGCCCGAGCAACTCGGCCAAGCGGTAGGCCAGCGCTTCGAGTGCCAGCTCCTCGGAGACATTCAGCGCCAAGCGCATGCGCGTGTCGCATACGAGCTCCACGCCCTCCATCAGCGATTGAGCCTCGCGGCCCTCCGCGCCGCCGGCAAGCTCGGCTGAGCGGTCCAATGCGAGCACGAGCTCGGGCGCACCGACGGCTGTGCACCAAGCATCGCGTAGCCACTGCTCCACAAGCCGCAAACCGAGCTCGAGTGTGGCCGTACGCGCCCGCCGCTCGGCCCGGCGCACCACGTCCGCGCCCTCGCGCTCGAACTTGCGCTGCTCCTTGCTCGGGAGCAATTCGGCCTGCTCGTGCAGCCGCGCGGTCGCTGCCGCGCCCGCCTCCCCACCGGCTGACTTGGCCATATCGATCAGCTCAGTCCAGCGTCGCTGCTCGCTTCGTGCCTCGAGCGCAGCTCTCACAAACCCCCCGGCCCACTCTCGCAACAGCGCCCCCTGCTCGCCGGCGAGGCGTTCCGCAAGGCGAGCATCGCCGGCCGCCAGGCGCGCGCACGCCGCCGCCCGCGTCGGCTCCAGGGCCTCGCCGCCGACCCGTTGCGCCAGGCGCTCCTGTACCACTGCGCTGCGGAGCGGATCGAAGCGCACCTGCTGGCAGCGCGAGGCGATCGTGGGCAACACGTCCTCGCGGTGCTCTGCCAGCAGAATCAGGTGCGCAAATGACGGCGGCTCCTCGAGCGTCTTGAGCATCCGGTTGGCCGCCTGGTCGTTCATCGTGCCCGCGGCCTCGATCACGAACACCCTGCGCTTGGACTCAAACGGAGTGCGACTGGCGGCCGCCACGACCGGCTCCTCGATATCGCTGACCAGCACTTCGCTGGCCCCGCTGGGTGTGACCCAAGTGAGGTCGGGGTGCGCTCCGCGCGCGACTCGCTCGGCGATCGTTGCCGGGCTGCGTGCTCCGTCGGCGAGCAACGCCGCCGCGAACCCACGCGCCACCGCGCTCTTGCCGCTGCCCGGCGGTCCATGGAACAGGTAAGCATGCGAGGGGTTACCGGTGGGCGGCAGCGCCGGCAACAGCACCGCGCGCGCATGCGGATGGTCCTCGATGCCTGGCAGCATGCTGTCTGTCACGGAAGGCCAGTCGGTGATAGCGACACGAAGGTCATCCTAGATGGGCGCTACGGTGGCGCCGTGGCCGCCGGCAAGCTCATCACAATCGAGGGCATCGACGGTGCGGGCAAGTCCACGCTTGCCGCCCGCCTCGCCGGTGTGCTTACAGAACGAGGAGTGCGCGTGCAATCGCTGCGCGAGCCCGGTGGGGTGCGCCTATCCGAGCGCATCCGCGATCTGGTCAAGGATCCTTCCCTGACGGTGGGATCGCGCGCCGAGGCTCTGCTCTACGCGGCGGCTCGAGCGGAGCTCGTACACGAGCGGCTCGCAAGCGCACTCGAGCACGGCATATGGGTCTTGCTCGACCGTTTCGTCGACTCCTCGCTTGCCTACCAAGGCGCCGGCCGCGGTCTCGGCTTCGACGACGTGCGGGCAATCAACCTGTTTGCCACCGGTGGCCTCACACCCGATCGCACCTTGCTCCTGCGGCTCGCGCCCGGCACGGGGCGCTCGCGACAGGCTGCCCGCGACGCCGAGCCCGATCGCCTCGAGCGCGAGGGTGAGCCTTTCTTTGAGGCGATCGCCCAAGCCTACGAGCAGCTCGCCTCGGCCGAGCCCCTGCGAATTCGCCCGATCGACGCCGGGCGGTCCCCAGAGCAGGTCCTCGAACAGGCCGTGGCCGAGATCGAGGATCTGCTGCCTGCGCCTTCTGCATGACCTACGCGTGCCTCGCTCGATGCGCCTGAGAGTGGGGATGGGCGCGCTGCGCCCGCTCTGTTCGTTCTCTCGGGAGATGAATGCCCACCTCTTTACGTTCGCTCTCGTCAGCCTGGGCGAGACTTGGGAGGGGTTATCCGCCATCGCTTGCGGTAGGCGCTTAGGTCAGCCTGGTCGGAGACTCGGACGGTGGATGCCCACCCTCGCGGCGGAAGGGTCCCGTCGTTAGCATGGGGAGGATGATTGTTGTCCGCTGCGGCTTGACTTGCGTGCGCGTGCGCGCGCACGCTTTGGGGCTTGCCCTGGGGTGCTTTCTTGCGGTTAGTCCCCTGGCTTCGGCGGCGAGCACCCAGACGAGTATCGACCGCGCCCTTGGGCTCCCGATTCCGGCGTCGGCCCGCGTGCATGGCACCACCGCTTCGACCACGCGGGCGCCGGCCTCCTCGCCTGCTTCAACCACCCCTGCTTCAACCACCCCTGTTGCGAGCACCCCAGCGTCGACCACTCCCGCCACAGCCACACCGCCGGGCGGCGCCCAACCGGGCACGGTGGCGCCGACGGCCACGCCCACACCCACGACGGTCCCGACATCGACCACGCCGGCCGCAAGCGTGCCCACAACCACCGTCCACTCGACCACCGTCGTAGGGGTGGCCCGCAAGCCCAAGCACAGCGCTGGGCTGTCCAAGTGGGCGCTTGCCCTGGCGATCCTCGGCGCTTTGCTTGCGCTCGGTTGCATCGTGTGGGGGATCGGCCGCTGGCTGGCCTTGGAACCGCGCTGGACTGTGTCCTTGATGCACTCTCTGCGCGAGGCTTCCTACCGCGGCTCGGCCACTTGGGCGGAGTTTGTGGACTGGGCCAGAGTCGGTCGCTGAGGGGTCCTCGCGGGACACGATTCGGCGTCTCAGTCTTCTAATGTGATGGTTAGCAGGCATTTCATGGCCGGGCGTTTTTCTGTCCGGTGGGCGCGCGACGATTCTCGGCCCAGGTGAACAGAGTCGAGTGGGCGTCGCGAGTGTCGGCGCAGAGGAGGTAAGGCCGATGGATTCAACCCCGCACCCCACAATCGCAGAGGAGACCGCGCCCGGCGCGGCCCTGTCTGTAGAGCGCCTGTTCACCTCTCCCGATAGGCATCCCTTCGACACGGTCGAGTGGGAGCTGCGGGACGCCCGCATCGGTCACGGCGACCGGGTCGCCTTCGAGCAGGCCGACGTCGAGTTTCCCAAGAGCTGGAGCCAGAACGCGACGAACATCGTCGCCCAGAAGTACTTCCGCGGGCAGATCGGCAACCCCGAGCGCGAGCGCTCGGTCAAGCAGATGATCGGCCGCGTCGCCTCCACGATCGCCGCCTGGGGCCGCGAGCGCGCCTACTTCGCGACCGCCCAGGACGCCGAGGCATTCGAGGCCGAGCTGACCCACATCTTGCTGCACCAGATGGCGGCCTTCAACTCGCCCGTTTGGTTCAACGTCGGCTTCGAGGAGAGCCCGCAGTGCTCTGCTTGCTTCATCCTCTCCGTCGAGGACACGATGGAGTCGATCCTCGAGTGGAACACCAAGGAGGGCAACATCTTCCGGGGGGGCTCCGGTTCGGGCATCAACCTGTCGAACATCCGCGGCTCGATGGAGCCCTTGGCCAAGGGTGGCACCGCCTCGGGGCCGGTGTCGTTCATGCGCGGCGCCGATTCGTGGGCGGGCACGATCAAGTCCGGCGGCAAGACGCGCCGCGCGGCCAAGATGGTCGTGCTCGACGTCGACCACCCCGACATCAGGGAGTTCATCTGGTGCAAGGCCAAGGAGGAGGACAAGGCTGAAGCTTTGCGCGACGCCGGCTTCGATATGTCGATCGACGGCGAGGGCTTCAAGTCGATTCAATACCAAAATGCCAACAACTCGGTGAGGGTCACCGACGAGTTCATGCGCGCCGTGGAGGAGGACGGCGAGTGGCGCCTGCTCGCCCGTGCCACCGGCGAGCCGGTGGGGGAGCCGGTCCGCGCACGCGACTTGATGCGCGAGATCGCCGAGGCCGCATGGCGTTGTGCCGATCCGGGAGTCCAGTACGACACGACCATCAACCAGTGGCACACGTCACCAAAAAGCGGGCGCATCAACGCTTCGAACCCGTGCTCTGAGTACATGCACGTCGATGACTCCGCCTGCAATCTCGCTTCCTTGAACCTGATGAAGTTCCGCCGCCCTGACGGCACCTTGGACGTCGAGTCCTTCGAGCACACCGTCGACATCGTCCTGCTCGCGCAGGAGATAGTGGTTGGACCCTCCAGCTATCCCACCCCGGAGATCGGCGTCAACGCGCGTGCCTTCCGCCAGCTCGGGCTCGGCTACGCCAACCTTGGGGCCTTCCTGATGAGCAATGGCATGCCTTATGACTCAGATGAGGGCAGGGGCACGGCGGCGGCGATCACGGCCTTGATGACCGGACGCGCGTATCGCGAGTCCGCACGCATCGCGGCGGCGCTGGGCCCGTATGAGCACTATGAGGAGAACCGCGCAGAGCACAACGACGTCATGAAGATGCATCGCGACGCCTCCTATGCGATTCCCGGCACCGTCTGCGCCGACGAAGAGCTGCTTGCGGCGGCGCGCCGTGCGTGGGACGAAAAAGTGGAGCTGGGCGAGCGCTTCGGCTACCGCAATGCGCAGGCGACCGTCCTGGCCCCCACAGGCACGATCTCCTTTTTGATGGACTGCGATACGACCGGCGTCGAGCCCGACTTCTCGCTGGTCAAGTTCAAGGAGCTTGTGGGCGGGGGACAGATGACGATCGTCAACCGCACCGTGCCCCTAGCGCTCTCGACACTCGGTTACACCGACCAGCAGGTCGAGCAGATCGAGGCTCACCTCGCCGAGCACGGCACGATCCTCGGTGCTCCCGGCCTGGTGGCTGAGCACCTGCCCGTTTTCGACGTGGCCGTTGGTGAGCGCGCGATCTCGCACATGGGCCACCTCGAGATGATGGGCGCCGTGCAGCCCTTCATCTCGGGAGCGATCTCAAAGACCGTGAATCTGCCGGAGAGCGCCACCGTGGAGGACATCGCCGATGCCTATACCCAAGCATGGCGCTTGGGCATCAAGGCGCTTGCGATCTACCGCGATGGATCCAAGACAGCACAGGCGCTTCGTACGGACGCCCAGAAGGACAAGCAGGCTCCGGCCGACATCGACGCGGTCGTCGGCCAGGCCGTCGCCAAGGCGCTGGCCGAGGCGGGTCCGCGCCGCAAGCGGATGCCGCGTGAGCGCCAGTCGATTACCCACAAGTTCTCGATCGGCGGCCACGAGGGCTACATCACCGCCGGCATGTATGAGGACGGCACCGTGGGCGAGATCTTCCTGACCGATATCGGCAAGGAGGGCTCCACACTGCGCGGGATGATGAACTCGTTCGCGACGGCAATCTCGATCTCCTTGCAGTACGGGGTGCCGCTCGAAACCTTGGTGCAGAAGTTCAGCTACATGCGCTTCGAGCCCGAGGGCATAACCGGTAACCCGGAGATCCCCTTCGCCAAGTCGATGCCCGACTACATCATGCGCTGGCTCGCCTCGCGCTTCTTGGACACCGATGCCCAGGAGGAGCTAGGCATCCTCACGCCCGCCGTACGCGCGCGCAAGGCCGCCCAGGAGGCGGCGCAGTCGGTGACGGCGAGCGACACCTCGGGCCCCGAGGCGAGCGCTGCCGAGAGCGTGCCCGCCGCCGCTGCCCTTACCGACTCCCCGCCGGTCGTCCCCGCCCGCCTGCAGGGCCTCGACCTCGGGCCGGCCTGCTCTCAGTGTGGAGGCATGATGCAGCGCACAGGCTCTTGCTACACGTGCTCTTCATGCGGCAACAACACCGGCTGCGGCTGAGCCACGAGGGACCTGCGCATATCTGCGTCCTCGGACGCTCGTGTGCATAGCACACGGGCGAGACCCTGTTTGTGCCCGAAGGGGTACGTCTGGGCCTAGCCCCCAGCGGCTCGATGCAATAAGAGCTCGGAGGATGAGCGAGCGGCAGGATGCCTCGCGTTTCGCTGCTGAGCGTCAGTGACCTGCGGCGTGTTCGGTCAGCGCTACCCGCGACTCGTCGCGGGCGAGCATGCTGATGAAGACGGCCGCGAAGGCGATGCCGAAGACGAGGAACTCGACGAAGCACATGCCTGCGCCGGCGAGTTGCTGGTCGGCCAGGGCGGAGATACCGAAGCCGCGTGGGGCCGAGGCATAGAGCGGATACTGCACGTGGGTTAGCCAGGTAAGCGGTATACACACGGCGGCTGAGGCGACGCGCGTAAAGCCCAGCAACGCCAGCCGCTCGCCGTTTGGGCGCAAACGCGCGCGGGGGAGCGGATCGACGATCAGCCACCACAGTGCGAGGCCCGTATAGAAGAGCGTGGCGTGCTCAAACGCGTGCACGACGGCGTGCTGTGCCGCGAAATCGAACATCGCGGGGATCGCCCATGCCCATGTCGCGGTGGCCCACAACGGGATCGCCACCCACGGCGAGGTGAGCACGGCGAGCACGCGACCCGAGCGACCGCCCGGCGCTACCGCGCGCAGCGCCGAGGGCCTGAGGCCGAGCGGGAGAATGGGGGAGCGCAAACCGAGCACGATCAGCGCGGGTGCGAGGTCGGAGAGCAACACGTGCTGGAACATGTGGGCCGAGAGCAGCCATTTGTCGCCGATCGCATCGAGCGGTGAGAGCAGGGCTACCGCGAGCACCGCGATGCCAGCCCCATAGGGCACCCAATGGCCGGCGCCGAGTGCCGAGGAGCGGGACTTTGCACGGCGGTACATGCGTGCGTACACCGCCGAGGCTGCGAGCAGTGCAAGGATCGCTATGGGGTCAAGGCTCCAAGAGCCCCATCCGGGCACGTGATTCATCGGCGGCATCCTATCGATCCACTTCCCATCCGCGTTGCGAGCTCACCCGATCCTCCGTATCACCGTCCCTCCATTTCGCCGTTTCCTTCATATCTCCGTCTCCTCCATATCTCCGTCTCCCCGGCATACCGTCCCTCCCCGTCTCCCCCGCGTATCCGCCATCGAGCTCATCCTCCGGGCCGCGGGGCTCATGCGCCCCCGTAGGAGGCCGGGGGCGGCGGGTCCGGGCGTATGGCTGCCAACTCGGCGAGCAGGGCCTGGGGGCTCGTGCCACCCAGCACGCGCAAGCGCGGCAGGCGATAGAGGTCCTCGGTAGGAGTGGCCCAGCCGGGGACGACGGTGGTTGAGCCGACGTAGCCGGCTGCCTTCACCTCGGCGATGACCGTCGCGTTGTAGTGGCCCGAGGGGTAACAGAACCAGTTGACCGGCACGTGGTAGCGGCGCTGCACCTCTTCGCGGGCGACCGTCACCTGTTCGTGCAAAGCACCCGGGCTGAGCGTGATCAGGTCGGCGTGGCTGATGCCCTGCGTGTCGAGCTCCCAGCCATCAGCCACAAGCTGTGCGACCTGCGCTTCGCTGAGCCCACCCTGAGAGGGCGGCAAGCCGGTGAGCTGGATGTTCTCCACCCCCACCCATCTAAGTCTCTGCAAGACCGGGAGCGCCTGGGTGAGCTGGGACTGGTAGCCGTTGTCGAAGCTCACCACGACCGGCTTGCCTTTGGGCAGTGGCGTTCCACGGGTCCAGTTGGCCCACATCTGGTCCATCGTCACGGCGTGAAAGCCCGCCTGGGAAAGCGCCTGCATCTGCGCGGCGAACTCTTCTGGCGCCACATACAAGCCCGGGAATTTCGCCCCGGCGGGCGGTGGGTTGATGACGTGATACATCAGGATCGGCACCGCCTCGGTGCCGGGTGTGCCACGACCCGTTCCCGCCGTGCCGGCACCCGTGTCGCGCTGCCCACCCGCTGTGGTGGTTGAGCCGCCGCCGGTGCCAGTCGCGGCACCCAGCGTGGATGCGGCAGAGCCGTCTTTTGCGTGCTTTGAGCCAGCACCTGCCCCACTGTCGCTCGTGCCTGACGACGCGTTTCGCGAGCCCGATTTGGAGGAGCTCCCGGCGCTGAGCAATAGCACCACGAGCGCCACCAGCGCACCCAGCAGAGCTACCGCGGCGAGCCCCCGCTTGCGCCTGCGCGTCACCTCGCGCCGACGCGCCTCACGACGGGCTCGCCGCTGATCGATATCCATCCGCTCCTGGATCTGCTCCTAGTTGAGGCGCTTCTTCAGGGCGCTGGCCGCCGAGAATTTCGCCGCTTTGCTTGCAGCGATGTTGATCGTCTCGCCCGTCGCGGGATTACGTCCCTGCCGGGCCGCACGGTTGCTGACGCTGAACTTGCCGAAACCGGCAAGCGCGACTTCGCCACCGCCCGCCAGCTCATCGGAGATCAGATCGATCGCCGCCTCCAGCGCTTGGCGAGCCTGTGTTCCCGCCAGACCCGTGCGTTGTGCGACCCCATCAGCCAGATCGTTCTTCGTCATGGCACTCCCTTCTCGAGTGTCGTTGCTTGCGCCAGGCTAACGGGTGCCAAGGACGTCCATACGCCCCAGCCACCGGGTTTCCCGCACGCTAGGCCCTAATTTCTGGCGAATATGCCGAAAACGGGGCCTGTTCGGGCGTCTGGGGCTCCTGCGAGGGCGAAAGGTGCGGTTGCAGGCGCCCCGCGGCGCATGCCGTCCACAGCACGGCCAGCCACGTGAGCGAGGCCAAGCTGACGTGCACCCACACGAGCTCGGTCGGCAGGTGGGTCTTGTACTGGTCCAAGCCCACGAGCCCCTGCAAGGCGATCAACACGCACGTCGCGGTGGCCGATCGCTGGATGACTTGGTCGGCGTGGTGGTGGCGAGCTCGCCACCACACGCCGAGCGCCACCAGGCCGAACACGAGCGCGATCTCTCCGTGACGATGGATCACGAAGTCCATCGTCCCCTTACCGTTGAAATTCAGGCGGTTGATCCTCTGGCCAGGCGATCCACCCGCATGCGGACCCGCCGCGGTGGCGGCCGTGCCCGCGAAGATCGTCAAGCCGCCGAGGGCCACGGTGGCGCGAGCCCAGAGCGTGAGTGCCCGGTCATAGGAGCGGGGGCGCTCACCGGGCTCGTGCGAGGCCCGCCACGCAAGCGCCACCGCGGCCGCGACCACGAGCATCGAGAGCGCGAAGTGAGCCATCACCCAGCCGTAGTCCAGTGCACCACGCACGGTGAGCCCGCCGAGCACGGCCTGCGCGAGTACCCCAAGCGGCAAAAGGGCGCTCAAGCGCACCAAATCGCGCCGGTAAGGCCGGCGGCGGAACGCGAGCACGAGCGCCCCAATTGCGGCGATCGACACGGGCACGGTGATCGTACGGTTTGAGAACTCGATCACCGCATGGGTGTTCAGCGGCGGATAGACCTTCCCGTAGCACTTCGGCCAGGTCGGGCACCCGAGCCCGGAGCCCGTGAGTCGCACGGCCGCGCCGCTCATCACGATCAGCGTGAGCGCTCCCAATGCAACATAGGCCGTACGCGCATATTGCGTCGGCGTCAAGGTCAGCCCTCTCGCGCGGCGGCTTATGTGGCCAAGACTTTGCATCCCGATTTTCCTAAGCATTGCATCCAACCCCGCTCAACAACCCCACGCCGGGTGACCCATGCCCTGTGACCCTTGCCCGGTGAGCACAACGGGTGACCCCATGCCCGGTGAGCGCAACCCCCACGCCGGGTGACCCATGCCTGGTGAGCGCAACCCCACGCCCGGTAACCCGACGCTGGTGAGCGTAACCCGACGCCGGTGAGCGCAACCCCACGCCCGGTAAGCGTTGCATATGGGCAACGATCCAGACGGGCGGGGCTTGCGGACAACGCGCGAGCGCCTCAGTGCCGGTCTTGGCCCTCGTACTCAAACGGTAGCTCGGACGCCATCTCGCGCAGCAGCGGGGCTTCGCTGTCTCGTGCCGAGACGATCAGCTCCGTCTTGGGGAGGGGCCACCGCACGGCGACGTCCGGATCGTTCCACGCGATGCCTCGCTCGACGGCGGGGTCATAGTAGGCGGTCTGCTTGTAGATCACGTCGGCCACCTCGCTGAGAACGCAGAATCCATGCGCGAAACCGACGGGCGCATACAAGATGTGCATCGTCTCCTCGTCGAGCGCGAATCCCTCCCACTCGCCATAGCTTGGAGAGCCGCGACGCAGGTCCACGAGTATGTCCAGGATACGTCCGCGGGCACACCTGACGAGCTTGGCCACACCCGTGCCAATGTGGAAGTGCATGCCCCGCACCACACCCTTCGTGGAGCGCGAGTGGTTGTCCTGGATGAACTCCTCGGATGCGGGTATGCCCACCTCCGCGTGCCACTCTTCTCGATAGGTCTCAACGAAGAAGCCGCGCTCATCGCCGAATACCGATGGCACGATCAATTTGGGGCCCGATATGCGAGTGGGGATGGTCTCCATCGACAGTATCCGGGCGCCACCATCGCGGCCCGGCCAGCGAGCAGACTATCGAGGTGCCACAAGTGGCGCCCGCATGGACGATGGGCCCCGCCCACAAGCACAAGACCTGACATTGCGC
>DATMPT010000342.1:0-5244 GCA_035567355.1 Solirubrobacteraceae bacterium | reverse complement strand
GGTGGGGTGGTGCACAGACTGCCCGCTGACCTGCGTAGCGCGCTGATCGCCAACTCCGCGGCACTTGATGTATGGAAGGACATCACGCCCCTGGCCCGCAATGAGTTCATCTGCTGGGTCGAGGACGCCAAGCAGCAGGCCACCCGAGAGCGCCGCATTCGGCGCGCGAAGGAGGAGCTGGAGGAAGGCAAGCGTCGGCCATGCTGCTGGCCGGGCTGCAAACACCGCGACCCCACCGGAAGGCCACGACCCACTTAGGAACCACTCATCGGCTCGGGAATCCCGTGATCGCTCGTCGTCCGGAGGGGACATGTCAGAGCTCGGTCGTTCGCGTGCTCACTTGGTGCGTGAGCAGCGGTCGAAGGCATCCGGACGCCCACCTTCGGTCGCGGGCTTGGCCACGGGCTCACCCGTCGGCGCAAGCGCTGAGGTCGGGCCTCCTGTAGTGGTGCACCACACCCGTAGCCGCGCCAGCGCTGGCTCCCTCGCCGCATGCGGAGCGCTTCAGGAGATGCCGGCGCCCACTGCTTGCACTGCTGCCTGGATGCGGTTGTCGAGCTGGAGCTTGGCGAGGATGCTGGCGATGTGATTGGAGACCGTGTTCGTGCTCAGCGAAAGCTCGCGCCCGATGTCCTGGTTGCTCTCGCCGCTCGCGAGGCGCTCGAAGATCTCAAGCTCGCGCACGGTCAGGATGGCGCGGATCGCGACCGCGGCACTCTCGCTGGTGGCGGTGACCGGGATGTCTCGTTCGCGGATGCGCTCGAGGATCCTTCCGGCGATCTGCGAGGAGAGCACGGACTCTCCCGCCGCTGTGGCCCTAACGGCGCCGAGAATCGTCTCGGGCGGGGCGCTCTTGAGTATGTACCCGCTCGCACCGGCCACGATTGCCTCGACCACGCGATTCTGCTCTGAGCGGGTGAGCACCAGGACGCGCGAGGCGGGGGCGAGTAGGCCGAGGCGCTCGATCGCCTCGATTCCGGAGATTCCGGGAAGCCTCAGATCCATCAGCACGACGTCTGGGCGCAGGTCGAGGACCATCTCGACCGCGTCCTCTCCGTTGGCGGCCTCACCGACGACATCGAGACCGCCACCGCGAAGCGCACGTGTCAGAGCGTCGCGTATCAGATGCTCGTCGTCGACCACCACGACGGTGATCGCCCTCTCAATGGAGCTCTGCTGGGCTGACACCTGGATAACCTCCCCGCCGGCCACTCCATGCAATCTATCCGACTTGTAAGGACGACCTGCCCCGGCCCGTTCTAACCACCAGATTGGGTTCGATCGGGGCCATTTACCGTAGTGCCGACGCTGTGTAGCCTAGCTGAGGTTCGCCCACCTCTTGGGGATCGATCCTTTCCCCCAAATCGCGGTGCGTATCTAGAGTCGAACAAGGACGTGACCATGAAGCTAGACGCCCACCCACTGACCGGCCGCAGGATCTCGACGTTGGGACTCGCCGCCCTCGTGTCATGCTTCATGTTGGTTGGGACCTCCGAGGCCGTTGCGAAGGCCACCACGAGCATGTCAACGACGCAGGCGCAGAAGCTCTCCAAAGCGCTGAAGGCGTGCAAAAAGCAGCCAAAGGCGAAGCGCGCAGCGTGCACGAGACACGCACAGAAGAAGTACGGACCGCGTCACCACATCACGCCACCCCCAGCCACCATCACGCCACCGCTCACCACGCCAAAGCCTCCGGTCATACCACCCGCCACAGGCCCAGTCGCTCCTCCAGCCCCCACGTCCGCCCAAATCGAAGGATTGGTGTGCTCCTTCCACTGTCCGATTCAGAACTTCACGATCCTCGAAAGAGGTGTCCCACGCCTGGGGACTGGAGTCGATACGACACGCGGAGGCGACGGCGTGCCGAGCGACACCTGGATCTTCCCGTTGCTATTGAGCTACGACCAAACCAACCCGAACGCCTTCCGCCACATTGTCTGTCCGCTGCCCTCCGAATCCTGCTACCCGGGGTACAACGAAACGTACACTGAGATCTACCACTCGCGCGAAAAGATCAACGCGCAGATCGATGCCGCCGGCGGGTTGCGCATTTGGCAACAAGCCGCCACTCAGACCTGCGAACCCGCCGTAGTGGGGTGTGGCTTCAGTACGGGCGGTGGCGCCTAGCCTTCATTCCGTCGATCCGCACGTCAACCAAGGACCGGTTGCCGGCGTCGGCATCGTCAGTCCACGCGAACACGCGCCGTTGGCGTAGTCGGGGCCGAGGCAGCGCCAGCCGCTTCTCCTTGATCTTCTCGTTTAGGTCTGCCTGCTCGGCCTCGAGCTTCGCGAGCTCGTTCAGGGCTGCCTGCCATTCTTCGCGACTTCCAATCTCGTGCTCAGTCATTTGTTTTCTTGTCTATTTGGTTCTAGTACTCGTCGTGTCGGCGGATCCACGACGGTTCCGAGGCGCTTTCGTCGCGACCCTTCGGCGTCCGGTCAAGCAGGCCGTAGTAGGCCATCGCGGGCTCCAGTCCGCGGGCGGTCGTCACGTAGGTGCGGTAGACGGTGCCGCCGGAGAGCGCGTACACACTCAGGCCCGGTCCCTCGGAGACGTACCCCACGGCGTCTGTCCCGCACATGCGCGCGTTCTGCTCGACTGTGGGCGGAATAGTGCCCTCCAGGAACGGCTTCAGCTCCTCTTCCGTGTGCTGGAAGCCAAGGTCGCGGTTGAAGTCGCTGCCAGCGCTTGACACCCAGTCGATGCGCCACCCCATCCGCTCTCGAAAGGCGAGCAGCTTCTCTATCGGCGCGCGGGAGGCGAGTAGCAGCGTGGCGTCCCGCGCCTTCAGGTGGGCGACCTGGGGATCGAGCGTGTCCGCGATCGAGCAGCAGACGGGGCAGCCGGCCTCATACGCCGGCCCGAACATGAAGTGGTAGACGAGCAGCTGGGAGCGGCCATCGAAGAGATCGGCGAGGGTCTTTGAACCTTCGCCGGTGTCGAAGCTGTACTCCTTCTCGACCGGCACCCACGGGAGTTCGCGACGCGCCTCGGCGAGATCGTCGCTCGCTCGCGTGAGCTCCTTCTCCCGCTTCAGCAGCTCCTGCCGAGCGGCCTCGTATTCCTCGCGCGTCCCGATCTTGTGTTCGGCCATGATTCTCATGATGTCTCGTTTCTCCCGAGACTCTGTACCCGGTCCGGCCATACCTCAGACGCGCCTCGTGAGATCTATGACCTATTTCCGCTTCATCGGCGCCATTCCATGGCTCGGGATGACTTCACCGAAGGGATGCATACGCGACATCGTGTGCATTGCCGCTCTTGCTTGCGAGGAGTCCGGCAGCGTGAGACCGGGTACGTCACTCGGCGCGAACGCCACCCCCGACGCGAGGGCAACGAGCGTAACCGCCACCAGGCGGTTGGCGAGCTCTGTCCACGGGAGCAGCTTCTCGAGCGCGATCAGTCCGGCGATCACGAGCATCCATGTCAGGCTCATCACCCCGAGGGCGAACAGCGCCGCCATCAACCCCCAGCAGCAGCCTACGCACCACGCGCCATGTATGACGCCCATGCATAGCGCTCCCGCGGGCCCGTCACGCCAGTGGGTAAGCACGAAGTCAAGCGGCCCGCGGCAGCGGCGTAGGCAGGCGTCCTTTATGGGCGTGAGCTGGTAGACCGCCGCCGCAAGGAGCACCCCGCCGGCGAGATAGGGCCCGCCGCGATGCCACGACAGCGCCGGGATCGACAGCGAGCGCACACCCACATACAGGCCGTACGCCAGCAGCCCAAACACAGTCCACGTCAGGAGATACCCGGTCACGAACACCCACGAGGAGACAGCGCGATCGATCGTCCCGCGATCACGCCGGCGGCGCTGGACGAAGCCGAACGCGAGCACCATCGGCACGATCGAAGGGAACATCATCGCGCTCATCATCACCACCCACGACACGACATAAAAACCGAGGGTTCCCGGGTCGGTGCCGGGACCAGCATCCATACCGATCATCCGATCGTGCGTCAGAACCCAGGCAAGCCCAGCGAGCGCCAGCAGCGAGGCGAGGACGCCAACCTGAAATCGCGCAGCCGGACGTTGCGCGGCAGAACGTTGCACCGCGGATGCCATTGCGCGATCGACCGTAACGCAATAGTGTCTGCCGGGCAACTCAAAGCTATCGAGGAGGCAACGCTATGGTCGACTGGCGTCTCGAGGGTCCGTATATGAAGAACTGCAACTGCGACCCCGGCTGTCCATGCGACTTCAATGCCAACCCCACGCACGGCAACTGCGAGGGAATGGCGGCGATGATCGTCGAGCAGGGCCACTTCGACGACGTCAACCTCGACGGCGTCAAGTGGGCGTTCAAGTACTGGTGGCCAGGCGCGTTGCACGAAGGTCACGGCGCGGGCCAGCCGATCCTCGACGCTGCGATGTCGCCCGAGCAGATGGAGGCGATGGGAGCAATTCTCTCCGGCCAGAACGGCGGCACCTTCTACGGCATCCTCGCGGAGATCATCGACACGTTCCACGACCCCGTGATCGCCGACATCGACATCGCGATCGACGTCGAGGGACGCCGTGCCCGCTGCGTCGTCGACGGCGCCCTCGAGACGACCACCGAGCCGATCCAATCGATGGGCGAGGAAACCACCGACTACTCGATCCAGGTCAAGATTCCGGGCGGCTTCGAGTACGACGAGGCCGAGATCGCGATGGCCAAAGTGCTCACCGGCTCAAGTCCGATCGCCTTCGACCACCAGAACGGCCACAGCTCGCTCGCGCACGTCGCACGCCACCCCGGCAACTAGGCTCGGGATCAAGCTCAATACGGCCCTGACGCGTCGGGCGCTCGTGCTGCCAACCGCAGTGCCGACACGATCAATTACTACCGGCGCGCCATACGTGGCCGGCACCGACCGAAGCAGCCCGGCTCTCGCTTGGCGGTGGATGGCCCACAAGGTCGAGAGCGAGGGCAAGCTGCAGTTCTATACCCCCGAGCAGGTAGTAAAGCTCCTTGCGCAGGCGTACTCGACGACGGACGAGGCGATCTGCACGGTCGCGACAGAGGCCGGTCCCAGGCTGAGCGAGATCCGTAGCATGAAGGTTCGCAACGTGGACTCAAGGTCGGCGTGCTGCGCTTCGAGGACGGCTCACAACCAGCGGTGGGCACGCGGGCAACAAGGGCCGGCGGGTCCGTTCGATTCCGATGACAGCCAACGTCCGCGGCTCTGCACGCGTTTTGCGAGGGCAAGAGCAGAGATCGACTTGTGTTCGAGCACGACTCCAACCCAGGCGAGTCGAT
>DATMPT010000341.1:0-3887 GCA_035567355.1 Solirubrobacteraceae bacterium | reverse complement strand
CCCACCCAGCTTGTGGAAGGCAACGTCACGCAAGCCGATGCGCGCGTGCGCGAAGGCGGCTGGGCGGTCGTGTCGCTGGCCCTCGCCGAAGAACACAAACTGAAAATCGGCCAGTCATTCGCTCTGCCAACCCCGATCCCGACCACGTTCAAGGTGGCCGCGGTCAGTACCAACATAGGTTGGGCGCCCGGGGCGATCGTCATGAGCTCAAAGGATTACGCGCAAGCATGGGGGAGCGGCGACGCGAGCGCTTACAACGTGCTGATGAAGCCCGGCGTGACGCCCGAGCAAGGTGTGCACGAGATCAGGGCCGCGCTCGGGCCAGGGACGGCACTTGCGGCGCAAACCGCCGAAGACCATGCGAACACGCTGCGCGCGATCACGCGCCAGGGCCTCGAACGGCTCTCCCAGATCGCGACCTTGATCCTGGTGGCCGCCGTGATGGCGATGGCGGCGGCGATGGGCGCGATGATCTGGCAGCGCCGGCCGCGGCTTGCGAAGCTGAAGCTCGAGGGCTTTCCGCACCGCGAACTCTGGTACACGATCGTGCTCGAGAGCCTGATGCTGCTCGGCGTGGGCTGTTTCAGCGGCGCCGTGTTCGGCTTGTTCGGCCAGCAGCTGCTCGATCGTGCCTTGAACATCGTGATCAACTATCCGGTCGTGAGCTCTGTTGGGGTGATCGTGGCGCTCGGGAGCCTGGCGCTGGTGACGGCTTCGGCCGTCTTGATGGTGGCGATCCCCGGATGGTTTGCGGCCCGGGTACAAGCCAGCTTGGCCCTCCAGGATTGAGCCGATGGCTGGCGGTCGCGGCTCACCTCCGAAGGATTTTGCCCAGCGCGGGGACGCCGAAGGAGCGGGAAATTGCGCAACTCGGTGAGCCCTGAATGGTTGAACTTCGTAGGCCGATATGCACTAGGATTGTCTAGG
Organism: Solirubrobacteraceae bacterium; assembly: GCA_035567355.1. GTDB lineage: Bacteria > Actinomycetota > Thermoleophilia > Solirubrobacterales > Solirubrobacteraceae > Palsa-744. The sequence goes on along the minus strand of DATMPT010000341.1, from coordinate 2,960 downwards.
AGCCCTGCCTTTCTGTTATGTGGACTAGGCTTTGGGTTTAGGGAGTCGCTCGAGGAGAGAGGGGTCTTGTTCTAATGGGAAGCGACGTCAACAGCCACATGGAGGGATCAATGGGGACCAAGTCATCTCGCCCGCGCTCGAGCGCGCGGTCGCGAATCTCATCAGCCGCGCTCGCACTGGGCGCGGTCGCCACAGCCGCAGTTTTCGGGACGGGCGCCGCCGGCGCCTCCTCGCCGCGCGCCACAGCGGCGCGGTCGCTCACTTTGAACGACAGCGCCAGGCTGCACTTGCAGAACAAACACGGGATCGAACTCAAAGAGGGGGGCACCGCCAAAGGCACGCTTGGCGGACCGCTGTACCTGCAACTGAAGGTCACCTCGACTCGCAGCGTGAGCGCGCAGGTCCAGGTTTACCCCAAAGGCGGCTCGATCAGCGGTAACGCCAAAGCCAGCTATCACGTAGCGGGGTCGACCGCCACGTTCTCGGGCACGCTGGCGATCACCAAAGGCAGCGGCACCTACTCCAAAGCAAAAGCGTCCGCGCTCAGCTTCAGCGGCACTATCCAGCGCTCCAACGACGCCGTCACGGTGCACGTGAGCGGAAAAATGTCGTATTAGCGCTTGGAGACACCTTGATCAGAGTGCGAACACGAAGGGGTTGCGCCCTCGCGCTGGGACTCCTCATCCTCTGCTGCCTGCCCGCATCGGCGCAGGCAGCAGAGACGGTTGCCCTGCATACGTCGTTTACGCCCGACAGGCTGGGCGCCTCGACGACGATCGGATTCGGTTTCACGATCGGCTCCACCACCGGCGGGTTGCCCTCGCCGCTGACGCATGTCAGCCTGCGCATGCCCAAGGGCATGAACTACGTGACGACTACGCTTGGGCTTTCCATATGCAAGCCCGAATCCCTGGTCGCCAAAGGCCTCTCGGGCTGCCCACCGAACTCTCGCCTGGGCTACGGGAGCGCGTTCGTCGAAGTCCCGTTCGGAACGGCATCGGGTCACGAGATTCCCGAAATCGCGGCATTGATGGGGCCTCCACACGAAGGCAACATCGTGGTGCTGTTCTACGCCAATGGCCTTGCCCCGGTCTACGCTCAGATCGTCTTCGCGGGCGAACTGTTGCCGGGAGAAGGCGCATTCGGCGGAAACCTGGACACATCAATTCCGGAAATCAAAAGCGTGACCAATGGACCGCCTGTGTCGATCATCAACGTCAACTCGACGATCGGCCCGGCGCGCCTCACCTACTACAAGCACGTCCACGGAAAGCTGGTCGGCTACAAACCGCAGGGCATCTCGCTTCCGACGAAGTGCCCGCGCGGCGGCTTCCCGTTTTCCGCCCAGTTCACGTTTCTCGACGGCAGCCAGGTCATCGCCACACACAGCGTGCCCTGTCCGCCGCCGCGGCGCCACAAATAGTCACCGGCAGGTCTCCAGGGCCGGGCTGAGCGCTCGGCCCTGGAGGGCCACGCCGGCGGGCTCGGTGCTGAGGGACTACTCAACCGGCCGTACACGCGCGGGGTATGGTCCAAATCGTGTCCCAGAACGAGATCCAAGCAGCCGGCGGCGGCGAGGCCAAGGCGCTCCACCACGGCGAGGGCCAAGCCAAGGCCCAGAGCGCACCCGCGGTGGAGGTGAGCTATTGCGTCGTGAATACCTCTCAGCGCGCGCTGTTGTTGCGCGGACTCGATGCGATCGCACGCGAGCGGGCCGACCTGCCATTCGCGAGCGAGGTGCTGGTGCTCGACAACGGCTCGCGCGACGGTTCGGCGCAGGCGGCCCGCGATCATCCGGCGGTCGACGAGGTGATCGCGCTCTCCGAGCGGCGCGGCAAGGCGCTCAACGATTCTGAGTTGTTGCGCGCCGCGAAGGGCCGCTTTGGGCTGCTGCTCAACGAGGATTCCGAGCTGCGGCCAGGCGCGACGCTCGCACTGCACCAAGCGCTCGGGGGCGACGCGCGCGCGGCGTGTGCGGGAGCCAAGCTGTTGCGCCCGCACAGACTCCAGCGCGCGGAGGCAGAGACCCACGAGGGGGCGGGCGAACAGCCCTGCGCGTGGCGCTTTCCCACACCGCTCACAGCGCTGGCGGGCGCCTTGTTCTTGCACCGGCTGTACACCGTGCAGAGCAAGGGCGAGCGGACGCGTGAAGTCGATTGGTGCCAGTCCTCGGCCTTGCTCGTGCGGCGCGAGGCCGCGGCCCAGGTCGACTACCTGGACCCCGATTTCTTCGTGTACTCCGACGAGGTCGATTTCGCTCGCCGGCTGCGCGACGCTGGCTGGCACAGCCTGTATGTGCCCGGCGCTGTGGCAATCCACCACGAGCAGCTCTCCACCGACGCGGTCTCCGAGCCGCGGATCGTGGAGCTGGCACGCAACCGGGATCTATATATGCGCAAGCACCACTCCGCGAGTGCCGCGCGCGCGGTGCGCTGGCTGACGGCCTGGTCCTATGCCGTGCGTGCCCTGGCCGCCCTGGTCGCGCCCGGTCATTCGCCGAGGCGCTATTGGCGCCACGTGACCGCAACCTTGTGGCCCACCCGCGGCGAAGGTCTGCGCGAGGCCGCCGAGCGCTACAACCGCTCCTCCTAATCATCTCTTCGGGAAGACCTCGCCGCATGCGGCGAGGTCCCGGCCGGTACATGTACCGGCCGGCCGGACAGTGCATGCACTGTCCGGAACAACATTTAGGCTCACTCCTCGAGCTCTTCGAGCAAGACGGCCACCACTTGCTCGTCCAGCTGGGTGCCGCACGCGCGCAGCAGCTCCTCGCGTGCCTGCACGGGGGTGCGGGCCGGACGGTAGGGACGATCGGTGACGATCGCGTCGTAGGTGTCGCACACCGCCACGATGCGCGCCGCGAGCGGGATCTCCGCGCCGGACAGCCCATCCGGATAGCCCTTGCCGTCGATACGCTCGTGGCTTGAGCGGACCGCCGGGGCGAGATGGGCGAAAGCGTC
>DATMPT010000340.1:0-2447 GCA_035567355.1 Solirubrobacteraceae bacterium | reverse complement strand
GGCTCGGCGACGTCGATCAAGGACCGAGTGAAGACAAACGGCCCGAACTTCAACATCCGCAAGGAGAACGTCGAACAGGTTCTCTACGCGATCCGTAACGGCGGCTTCTCCGGCGCGATCATGCCCGAGAACCTCGTCGTCGGCGACGACGCCCAGGACATCGCCAGGTTCCTGGCGCGGTACTCGGGTCTGCAGGCCCAGCACGTGCCGTCGGTCAACATCACGCTGTCGACCAAATAGCGGGGGGGTCGGCCATGCTCGACCTGAAGCTGATCCGCGAGGACCCCGAGCGGGTGCGCGCTGCGCTGGCTCGCCGCGGCGGCGGCTTCACGGAGATGGTGCAGGAGATCCTCAGCAAGGACCAGGAGCGCCGTGCCATGATCACCTCTGCCGAGAGCCTTCGGGCAATGCAGAAGACACGGTCCGACGCGTTTGCCGCCGCGAGGGCCCGAGGGGAAGACGATCCCCAGCTTCGAGCTTCGATGCAGGAGATGAGCGCTCAGGTCAAGGTGCTGGCCGATCAAGCCGCCGCGGCCGAGCAACAGGTTCAGTACCTGGTGTCACGCCTGCCCAACCTGCCCGATCCGTTGGCGGCGGCGGGTCCCGAGGACGAGGTCGTCAAGGTCGTGGGCGAGCCGCGTGTTTCCGGCGATGGCGTGCGCGACCACCTCGAACTGGCCGGCCCGATGATCGACATGGACCATGCGGCGCGGCTGTCGGGCACGCGCTTTGCCTACTTGAAGGGCGACCTCGTGATGGTGGAGCTGGCGCTCGTGCGCTTTGCCCTCGAGAAGCTGCGTGGTCATGGCTTCGAGCCTGTGATCCCGCCGGTGCTCGTGCGCGAGCGCGCCCTTTACGGCACCGGCTTCCTGCCCGACACCGAGCAGCAGATCTACCGCCTCGCCGACGACGACCTGTACCTGGCAGGCACCTCCGAGGTTGCGCTTGCCTCGTTGCACGACGAAGAGATCTTGCCGGCCGAGCGCCTGCCCCTGCGCTATGCCGGCTTCTCGTCGTGCTTCCGCCGTGAGGCCGGCGCGGCCGGCAAGGACACGCGAGGGATCTTCAGGGTGCACCAGTTCGAGAAGGTGGAGATGTTCAGCTTCGTCGAGCCGCAGACCTCGACCGAAGAGCACCAGCGCATCCTCGCGATCGAGGAGGAGATCCTCGCCGAGCTCCAGCTGCCTTACCGCGTCGTGAACATCGCGGTCAACGATCTTGGCAACTCGGCGGCAAAGAAGTATGACTGCGAGGCGTGGCTACCGAGCCAGGGCCGCTACCGCGAGCTGACTTCCTGTTCCAACACGACTGACTACCAAGCGCGCCGTTTGAACATCCGCCTGCGTCGCGACAGGCGCGTACAGACACTGCACACGCTCAACGGCACGGCTGTGGCGGTAGGGCGCACGATCATCGCGCTCCTGGAGAACGGTCAGCGCGAGGATGGCACGGTGGCGCTGCCCGGCATCCTCTCTACCTACGGGGCTCCCGCGGTGTTGGGCGCCTGAGCTGGCCCCACGCGCGGGCGGCGCGTTCGCTGCTACCCCAGCTGGATGTGGTCGGCCTCGGCCGCCCCGGGGAACGGTCTCGTCAAGCCGAACTGTTTGAGGGTTGCCTCGGGCACACCCTCGACGCCGGGTGTATCGGATGCTTCGCCACGCGTGTGCGGATCGTTGGCAAAGCCGCCGACCTCGACGGAGTGCTGGGGGGTGCGGTAGCCGGAGATGCCGATCAGGTGCAGGTGAAGCGCCTTGCCCATCGTGTTCAAGCGTGCGGCGATCGTGGGCTCCTCACCCACGCTGTAGTTCGTGCCGGGCGCCTGAAAGAAACCGAATTCGCCCGATGGGGCTCCGATTTCGGTGGGGACACCCGTGGCGAACGACTGGTTCTGGGAGGTGACCTCGCTGGCCTGGATCGACGCCAGTTCTTTTTCGAGCGAAGCGCGGTGCGAGCGTAGTTCGCCCAGCTCCGAGCTCTTGCGATCGCGCGCGTGGATGTATTGGAGCTGGCGATTCACAAGTGCCAGATGCAGGTGCGCCACCTCGTCGCGCTGTACGAGGACCGCGGTCGTCTCGCGCTGATGGGAGGCTGTCAGCACCGCCAGCCGCCTAGTTTCGTTGGCTACCGCTGCGCGTGTGTGGATCACCTGAGTGGTCGCGTTGGCGTTCTCCTGGCCGATCGCCTTGAGATCGTTTAGACGCTCGATCAGGTCGCCAAAGCCGTGCGCGTCGAGGATCACGGTCACGATGCTCGGCGGGGGTGACTCGTAGGCGGCCACGACCTGGGCGACGAGCACCCTGCGATCATTGGCGAGCTGGACGGCGAGCGAGGCGAGGCGCGAGCGCGCCGTCCTCAGCTGCGCTCTCAGCCGGTCGAGCAGCCCGCGCTCGACCGCGAGGCTCTCTTCGAGCGCCGCGAGGCGGGCTTTGAGGTCGTCGATGTTGCCC
>DATMPT010000339.1:0-8757 GCA_035567355.1 Solirubrobacteraceae bacterium | reverse complement strand
CGAAGAGACCGCTGCGCGGCGCAGGCGCTCACCGGCCGGCCAGGGCAGCTCGCGGGTGAGCAGCGACACCGCGCCACTGGACCAGTCGATCTTGCTCGACGGGCTATCCACGTGCAACGTTCTGGGCATCGCACCGTTGCGGATCGCCATCACCGACTTGATCACCCCCGCCACGCCGGCGGCCGCCTGGGCGTGCCCGATGTTGGACTTGATCGAGCCCAGCCACAACGGGCGCTCGGGGTCGCGCTCGCGCCCGTAGGCCGCGAGGAGCGCCTGCGCCTCGATGGGATCGCCGAGCGTGGTGCCGGTGCCGTGCGCCTCGAGCATGTCGATGTCGCCGGCAGACAGACCCGAGCTGTCCAGCGCCTGCTGGATCACACGCTGCTGGGAGGGGCCGTTGGGCGCGGTCAGGCCGTTGCTGGCACCGTCCTGGTTGACGGCGCTGCCGCGCACCACCGCGAGCACACGATGACCGTGGCGCTCGGCGTCGGAGAGGAGCTCCAAGACGAGCACGCCCGCACCCTCGCTCCAGCCGACGCCGTCCGCGCCGTCCGCGAAGGGCTTGCAGCGGCCGTCGGACGCCAGGCCACGCTGGCGGGAGAACTCCACGAAAACTGTGGGGGCCGACATAACCGTCACGCCGCCGGTCAGCGCGAGCGAGCACTCGCCGTGCCGCAACGCCTGGCTCGCCCAGTGCAGCGCGACCAGCGAGGAGGAGCAGGCCGTGTCGACCGTCACGGCGGGACCCTCCAGGCCAAATGTGTAGGCCACCCGCCCGGAGATCACACTCGGCGCGCCGCCGGTCAGCCCGTATCCCTCGACCCCGCGGGCGCCGGCGGCACGCAGTCCGTAGTCGCACGGGCTAGCACCAGCGAATACGCCGGTTTGACTGTGCTTGAGCGACCCCGGATCGATGCCTGCGTCCTCCAGGGCCTCCCAGCACACTTCCAAGAGCAGCCGCTGCTGGGGGTCCATCGCGAGCGCCTCGCGCGGACTGATCCCGAAGAAGGCGGCATCGAATTCGGTCGTGTCGTAGAGAAAGCCGCCCTCGCGGGTGTAGCTTGAGCTGGAACCGAGGGCGTCGGGGTCTGAGTCATATACCTCCGAGGCGTCCCAGCCGCGATCGCCGGGAAACGGTCCGATCGCGTCGGCGCCGGCTTGGACCAGGTCCCACAGCTGGCGTGGCGAGCCGATGCCACCCGGATAGCGACACCCCATTCCCACGATCGCCACCGGCTCGTCGCTGCGTGCTCGCGCGCGCGAGCGCTGAACGGAGGCGCTCGGGGCGCTCGCGTGCTTTCCCTCCACCGCTTGTAGCAGGTGCCCAGCCAGTGCCACGGGGGTGGGATAGTCGAACACCAGCGTGGCCGACAGACGCATGCCGGTCTGAGCGGCCAGGCGGTTACGCAGTTCTACGCCCGCGAGCGAATCGAACCCGATGTCCTTGAAGGTGCGCTGCGGTTGAACGGCGTCGGGCGTGCCGTGGCCCAGCACGCGGGCCGCCTCTGCGCAAACCAACTCGAGCGCCACCTCCCGGCGTTGATCGGGGGGGGTGTCCGCCAAGCGCTGTCCGAGGGACCCGCGCCTCACGCCGCTGGCGACCGCCGGGCGCACGCCGGCGATGGCGCGCAGCAGTGGATGCAACTCGCCTGCCCGGGCCTGGGCGCGCAGCGCGCCCACGTCCAGGCGAGCGGCCACCGGCAGCGCATCGTCGAGCGCGAGGGCCTGGTCGAGCAGATCCAAACCCTCCCGGTCAGACAGAGCCGCGACACCCTGCTTGCCGATCCGCCTGCGATCGAGCTCCTGCAAACGACCTGTCATCGCGCTCGTCTGCTCCCACAAACCCCAGGCGATCGAGACGCCGGCAAGGCCAAGCTCGCGCCGGTGCAGGACCAGCGCATCCAGGAAGGCATTTGCGGCGGCATAGCTGCCTTGACCGGGACTGCCGAGGACACCTGCCACCGAGGAGAAGACCACGAACGCAGACAGGTCCATGCCGTGAGTGAGTTGGTGCAGGTTCCACGCCCCGTCGACCTTGGCGGCGAGCACGCGGTCGAGTCGCTCGGGGGTGAGCGATCCGATCACGCCGTCGTCGGTCGTCCCGGCCGCGTGTACGACCGCGTCCAAGGGGTGGTCGTGCGAGACGCTCTCGAGCAGGCTTTGAACCTGCTCGCGCTCAGAGACGTCGCACGCGAGGATCTGCACCTGCGCTCCCAGATCCACGAGTTGGCCGGCCAGTTCGCGGGCGCCGTCGGCCTGCGCGCCGCGGCGACTGGCCAGGACCAGATGGCGCGCCCCGTGCTCGATGACCAGATGACGCGCCACCAAGCCGCCAAGCCCACCCGTACCTCCGGTGATGAGCACCGTGCCCGCGGGGTCGATCGGGACGGGCAGCCGCAGCACGTTCTTGCCGACGTGCCGGCCCTGGCTCATCCAGCGGAACGCCGGTATGGCGCGCCGCGCGTTCCACGCGGTGATCGGGGGCAGCTCCAGAGCCCCCAGCTCGAACAGCCCGACCAACTCCAGAAGTATCTGGTGCAGCCGGTCCGGTCCAGCATCCATCATGTCAAACGGGCTATAGGCCACGTGGGGATGCTCGGCGGCTAGCTGGGATGGGTCGCGGAGATCGGTCTTGCCCATCTCCAGGAAGCGGCCGCCGTTGGGCAGCAGGCCAAGCGAGGCGTCCACGAGCTCTTTCGCGAGCGAGTTGAGCACCACGTCGACGCCGCGACCGCCGGTGAGCCGGGCGAACCGCTCGGCGAAGTCGAGCGTCCTGGAGGATGCGATGTGCTCGTCGGGGAGACCCTGGGCGCGTAGCACGTCCCACTTGGCGGGGCTCGCCGTGGCAAAGATCTCACCGCCCAGATGGCGCGCGATCTGCACCGCCGCCATCCCCACGCCGCCGGTAGCGGCGTGCACGAGCACGCGCTCGCCCTGTTTGAGCCGCGCCAGATCGACCAGTCCGTAATAGGCGGTCGCGAACGCGATCGGCACCGACGCGGCCTGGGTGAAGGACCAGCCGTCTGGGATCCGGACCACCAGGCGCGAGTCGGCCACCGCCTGCGTGCCGATCGCACCGTCCATGAAGCCCATAACCCGGTCTCCGGGAGCCAGCCCGCCGGCCGACTCACCGGTCTCGAGGATCACGCCCGCTCCCTCTGCGCCGATTTGGGCGTCGCCCGGATACATTCCGAGCGCCAGCAGCACGTCGCGGAAGTTCAAGCCGGCTGCCCGCATCCCGATCCGGACCTGGCCGGATTCGAGTGGCGTGTGCGCGTGGGCGTTCTCGACGAGTGTCAGACCGTCCAGGCTGCCCGGACAGGTGCAGTCGAGCCTCCAGGGCGTCCCGGAGGCTGGGGTGGACAGCAACTCCTCCGCGTGCAGGCTCGCGAGCCGCGGCACGCAGGGAACGCCGCTACGCAACGCCACCTGCGGCTCCTCCAGCGCCAGCGCTCTGGCGAAGGCATCCCAGGAGGCGTCCTCGCCATCGATGTCGATGAGCGCTACCCGACCGGGATGCTCCGACTGCGCAGCGCGCACGAGGCCCCACACGGCGCCACCGGCCAAATCTTCCACGCCTTCCTGTGGCTCGGTGGCGATTGCGCGCTGGGTGAGCACCACCAGGCGCGAGCCCGAGAGCCGCTGCTCGCCAAGCAACTCTTGCAGGACTGCGAGCACGCGATGCAGGCGAGCCTTGACATCCGCGGGCGCGGTGACAGCGGGGGCGTCTTTGTGCGTGTGCCAGGTGCGCCGCTCGAGAAGACTGGGCCCAGCGATGGCTCGGAGGTCGAGCAACACGGTGACTTGTGCGACTCCTTGCTCGCTCGCCGCGGCGAGCGACTCGATATCGGGGTATTCGGTGACTCCCTGCGCATGAGAGCGCGACAGCGCGTGGCCAAGCTCCGCCTCATGCCCACCTAGCACCACCAGCTGGCCGGTGAGCACCGGCCCCTCCAGTACGGCGGGAGCCCACTGTATGTGCGAGATGGCACCCGACCGAGTGCGTCCATCAGCCGCGATGCCGGTGGGGGTGGCCGGCCGGGTGCTGAGCGAGCCGACCTTGGCGACAGGTGCTCCGTGGGTGTCCGCGATGTCGATCGAGACCGCGTGGGACCCGGTCGCTACCAGCCGCACCCGCAGCGGGCCCGGACCATCCCTCAGCAGACATGCGTCCGTGAAGCAGAACGGCAGCCGCACCCCCTCGCGGCCCTCTCCATCATCGCCGTCATGGCTGCTGTCGGGACGCTCGATGAGCGTCATCGCGTGCAGCGCTGCGTCCAATAGCGCTGGGTGCACCGCAAAAGAGCCGGCGCGCTGGTCCTGGTCATCGGGAAGCGCCACCTCGCAAAACAGCTCATCGTGGCGCCGCCAGGCGGACACGAGCCCTTGAAAGAGCGGCCCGTACTCCAAGCCTTCTTCGGCGAGCCGGTCGTAGACGCGCTCGATGTCAACCGGCTCGGCGTCCGCTGGCGGCCATGACTCCTGTGCCACCCAGTCCATCTCGAGGTCGGACGTCGGGTCGGCCTGCTCATAGGGCGCCAGCGAACCGACGGCATGGCAGATCCACTCCGTCTCCTCCTTGGAGGAAACGGATGGCTGCGCGCGGGAATAGAAGCTCACGGGCCGAGCGCCCGACTCGTCTGCCTCTCCCAGCTTGATCTGAAGCTGCGCCACTCCCTGCTCGCTCAACACCAGCGGTGCCTGCAGAGTCAGTTCTTGCACCAGCCCGCATTCGAGCGTGGTGCCGAGATGGAGCGCCAGCTCGAGGAACGCGGTTGCCGGCACCACCACGCTCCCCGACACGGTGTGCTCCGAGAGCCAAGGATGCTCCGCCACCGACAGCCGGCCGGTGAACAGCCAGCCTTCCCGGCCGGCGAGCGCCACCGCCGCGCCAAGCAGCGGGTGAGCAGCGGGCTGCTGACCGGCTGCCGACGCATCGGTGCCCGGCGTGGGCGCGTCGATCCAGTAGTGCTCGCGCTGAAATGCGTAAGAGGGGAGCTCCACCTCGCGGGCACCCGCCTGCCCGCATACCTCCGCCCAGCTCACATACGCGCCGCGCACCCAGACCTCGGCCAGCCCACGGTGCAGCGCGTCGAGCTCCGGCCGGCCGCGACGCAGCAACGGCGCGGCCACCGCTCCGGGGACCCGCTCTTCGCCGCCCGGCGCCTGTGAGACCGCCTCGCCGACCATGGGGCTGAGAACCCCGTCGGGGCCCAGCTCCAGGAAGCTGTGAATGCCCTCCTCGCAAAGCCAGCGCACGCCGTCGGCGAACCGAACCGGCTCACGCACATGACGCACCCAATAGTCTGGCGTGCATAGCTCCCGCGAAAGGCCCCGGCCGGTTATGTTGGACACGACCGGTATCGAGGGCTCGTTAAAGGTCAGGTCTTGCGCCACGAATCTGAACTGCTCGAGCATCCCGTCCATGAGGGGCGAGTGAAAGGCGTGCGAGACGCGCAGGCGCTTGACCTTGCGCCCCCGCTGCTCCCAGGCACTGGCGACCCGCACGACGGCCTCCTGCTCGCCGGAGATGACCACCGAGCACGGTCCGTTGACGCCCGCCAGCGCCACCCTGTCCTGCAGCCCTGCGAGCGTCGGCGCGAGCTCCTGCTCTGATGCCTGAACCGCGAACATAGCCCCTCCCGCCGGCAGCTCTCCCATCAACCGACCGCGTGCCGCCACCAGCGCACACGCATCCTGCAGCGAGAAGACGCCGGTCAGGAAGGCCGCCACCACCTCCCCGATCGAGTGACCCATCACAAAGCTGGGCTCAACGCCCCAGGACCGCACGAGCCTGAACAGCGCGACCTCCAGCGCGAACAGCCCGGCCTGGGTGAACGCGGTCTCGTCGATGCGCCCGTACAGCGGGGAGCCTTCGGCGGCGAACACGAGCTCATGCAGCGAGCATTCGAGATGAGGGGCAAGCGCGGCGGACACCTCGTCGAACGCATCGCGGAAGACCGGGAATGCGCGGTAGAGCCCGGCGCCCATTCCCGGGTACTGGGCGCCCTGGCCGGTGAACAGGAACGCGATCCGACCGTCGCCGTCAACCGCGCCCTCCAGCATGTTGGCGGCGGACCGCCCCTCGGCCAGGGCGTCGAGCCCCATCATCAGCCTGGGTGTCTCACCCAGTATGACCGCCCGGTGCTCGAGTTGGGCGCGACGCGCGAGCGAAAACGCTACGTCGGCGTCCCTCGTCTCGCCGACGCCCTGCAGATGCAGCCGCAGCCGCTGAGCCTGGCCCCGCAGGGCTTGCTCGCCTCGGCCCGATAGCACCCATGGGGTGGCGTCCGCGGGAGAGTCCGTCCAGGCGAGGTCCTGCGCCGGCGCCTCCTCGAGGATCAGGTGCGCGTTGGTGCCGCTGATGCCGAACGAGGACACGGCGGCACGACGGGGCCGGCCGTTGCGCGGCCACTCGCGCTCCTCGGTGAGCAGCGACACAGCCCCCGCGCTCCAGTCGATCTGCGTCGAGGGCCGATCCACGTGCAGCGTCCTCGGCAACCTGCCGTGTCGTAGCGCCATGATCATCTTGATCACGCCTGCCACACCCGCGGCCGCCTGCGTGTGGCCGATATTGGACTTGATCGAGCCCAGCCACAACGGCCGGTCGGGATCGCGCTGCTGCCCATATGTGGCAAGCAGCGCGTGGACCTCGATCGGGTCGCCCAGCGTGGTGCCGGTTCCATGTCCCTCGAGCACATCCACGTCTGAGCCGCGCAGACCCGCGCCGGCAAGCGCCTGCAGGATCACGCGCTGCTGGGAAGGACCGCTGGGCGCGGTCAGGCCGTTGCTGGCGCCGTCCTGGTTGACAGCACTGCCGCGCATCACCGCAAGCACGCGGTGGCAATTGCGCTGGGCGTCTGAGAGACGCTCGAGCACGAGCACTCCCACGCCCTCCCCCCAGGCTGTGCCGTCGGCGGCGTCGGCATATGACTTGCACCGCCCGTCCGGCGCCAGTGCTCGCTGGCGCGAAAATTCCACAAATACGCGCGGCGTGGCGAGCACCGTGACGCCACCCGCCAGCGCCAGCTCGCACTCTCCCGCCCGCAGCGCTCCGCCCGCCAGGTGCAACGCCACGAGTGAGGACGAGCACGCCGTATCCACAGTGACCGCAGGACCCTCCAAGCCGAGCGTGTAAGCGACCCGTCCGGAGGCGACGCTGCCGGCATTGCCAGTGCCCAGATATGCCTCCAGGTCGGGTGGGGGGGCCACCGAGAGGCGGCCGTAGTCGTGGTGCATGACTCCCGCGAACACGCCCGTGTGGCTGCCACGCAGCGATAGGGGGTCGATGCGAGCATGCTCCAGCGCCTCCCAAGACACTTCCAGCAGCAGCCGCTGTTGGGGGTCCATGGCGAGCGCCTCACGGGGGCCGATCCCGAAGAAGGCCGCATCGAAGGCGCCCGCGTCGCGCAAGAATCCCCCATCGCGAGCGTAGCTCGTCCCGGCCTGATCGGGATCTGGGTCATACAGGCGCTCCACGTCCCAGCCGCGGTCGGTGGGAAGCCCTGAGATGGCATCGCCGCCTGAGGCGACCAACTCCCACAGCTGCTCGGGTGAGCCGGCCGCCCCAGGGAAGCGGCAACTCATTCCCACGATCGCGACGTGCTCATCGGTATGAGCTCGCGCGCGAGCAGGCCCGGGCGTGACGACCGGTGTCTGGGGCTGCTCGCCGCGCATGCAAGCGCACAAGAACCGCGCCACAGCAGCCGGCGTGGGATGGTCGAACGCGAGCGTCGAGGGCAACTTGAGCCCGGTCGCCCGACTGAGGCGATTGCGCAGCGCCACCGCTCCGACCGAGTCAAGCCCCAATCCCTTGAAGTCACGCTCGGCGTCGACATTCGCTGGCGAGCGGTCGCCCAGGACGGCCGTGAGGTGGTCGAGAACCAAATCGCGAACCGCTCGATCGGACTCCGCTCGAGCGGGAGCCGCCGGTGTTCCTGACAGCGAGCCGGGGCCATCGAGGGCCGCACGGCCGGGCGCCGGTGTCCGCTTGAGCCGGCGCCTCAGACCGGCCAGCCGTCCGGCCCCAAAGCGGGCTGCGGCGTGTGCTTGCCCGGATGCTTCCGTCTGAGCGCTGTCGGGCAGGGAGGGCGGGCGCTGGCCGGCGACCGGCCGCGGCATATCGGCCGCGAGCTCCCGTTCGATCAGCTCGCGCAACTTGAAGCGTTGTGGCTTGCCCGTGAGCGTGCGCGGCAACGCGTCCAGCACCCGCACGACATGTGGGTATTCATGCTCGCGCAGGCGCTCTCGGCAATGCTCGCGCAACTCCTGTGCAAGCGCGTCCTGGTCGAGCAGCCCCTGACACTGCACGAACGCGACGATCCGCGTGCGATCCTCGATCGCGACACCGACCACGCCGGCACCGGTCACGACCGGGTGCTCGAGCAGCACCTGCTCCATGTTTACTGGCGAGACCCACAGCCCGGCGACCTTGAGCATGTCGTCGGTGCGCCCCACATAGGCATAGGCGCCGTCGCCATGCCGCCGAAAAACGTCTCCGGTTGAGTACCACTCTCCGCGCATCCGCCGTCTGGCATGGTCGCGCCCGTGCCAGTAGAACGCAGCGCAAGAGTCGCCGCGCACCTCGAGAGTCCCCTCCGCGGCACCGTCGAGCACGCCTCCGGCCTCATCGACGAGGCGAAGCTCATAGCCGGGCACCGGACGACCGGTCGTGCCGGGCACTGCTTCGCCGGGCCGGTTGGAGCAGTAGGCCTGCAGCATCTCAGTTGAGCCGATCCCCTCAACGATCTCGAGGCC
>DATMPT010000338.1:0-2269 GCA_035567355.1 Solirubrobacteraceae bacterium | reverse complement strand
GGCGCCCGAGGCCTTCGCGCCGATTGACGTCGTGCTCGCGATCAAGAGCCAAGACCAGATCGATCGGCGTCGGCGCCTGATCGAGGCGCTGCGGGGCGGCCGTATCGGCCGCATCGAGGAGCGACCGATCGCGGAAGGCTTGGTGGTGGCCGCCACGCTGCGCCCCGGCCAGCGAGTCGATCGGGGCTCGGCTGCCCTGGTGCGGACTCATCGCGAGCCCCGCGGCATCGCGCTCCTGGACGGCGGCGCGATGCTGGTTGCCGAGATCGACCGGGTTCTGCATCTCGACGCGATGGGCGAAATCTTGCGCGAATATCGGCATCCGCTGTTCGGTTTCCTGCATTCCGTCGAGCTCAGCGCCGATCGGCGCCGGGCGCTGGTGGTGTCGTCCGGCTACGACACGGTGATGGAGCTCGACCTCGGAACGGGCGTCATCCTCTGGGATTGGACGAGCTGGGAGCACGGGTTCAATCCCGGCGAGGACGGCATCTATCTCGCGCGCAGTGACGTGCGGTTTCGCGAGCTGGTGGAGCAGGGGCTTCCGGCGCGGCTCGTCGAGCCCGAGCGGCTCGGCGCCCACGGGCTCATGACGAGCGCGCGCACCAATCACCCGAACTCCGCCTGCTATCATCCGCGCGACCCCGGCAAAGTGCTGGCGACGCTCGGGCATTCCGGCGACGTCATCGAGATCGAGCGACCGAGCGGCGCGTGGCGCCGGGCCGTCTCGGGCCTGGCCGCCATGCCGCACGGGATCATGGCTCGCGATGACGGCTGGCTGGTGACCGACACGCTGCGCGGAGCTTGCTGGTTTCTATCGGCGAATTTCGAGCTCGAGCAAAAGCTCGGGTTCAATCGCTTGCCCGGCAAGCCAGCCGAGCTTGCGGAAAACGAGTGGCTGCAGTCGGTGCATGCGCTCGGCGACGGCGTGCTGCTCGGCCTCGACGCGAACCGCGGCCTGATCCTGGTGCGCCCGGCCGAGCGGGTCTACGCGGTCGTGCCAGTCGACGAGCAATGGTGCGTCCATTGCTGCGTGTCGGCCGTGCCGCATCCTCGAGGAACGCTCGGCGCCTCCAGATGAGCGTGGGGCGGCGCCTCATTGGGGACACACTGATCTATGGGATCGCGCTGGCGGTCTCGCGGGCGGTCACCTTCGCGTTGCTGCCGGTGTTCACACGCGTCTTCACCGTCGCGGAGTACGGCAGCTATGACCTCGCGACATCGCTGACGCGCGCACTCTTTGTTCCGGCCGTGCTCGGCATCGACGTTGGCGTCGCGCTGATGGTGCAGCAGCGCGATTCCGTGGGACAAGGCCGAGCCGTGTCCTCCGCGCTCACGGCGCAGATCGCTTGGGCTGGCCTCGTGACAGTCGCTGCGCTGGCGCTGGCGCCGCAACTGTCCGAGCTCCTCTTCAGGGATCTGGATCATGCGAGCTTGATCAGGCTCGCCGTGCTGTTTCTGGCCGTTCTGATCGTCAACAACTTTGCAATGGCCGTGCTCAAGTGGAAGCGTGAGCCTTGGCGATATCTCGCGCTGGCGATTGCATCATCGGGGCTGGCGGCGGCGCTCAGCCTCTATTTCGTGTTGGTGATCCAAGGTGGCGCCTCGGGGGCGCTGATCGGGCTCTCTCTCGGCGCGGGCATATGTGTCCCGCTCGCGATCGTTCTCCTTGTCCCGCATCTCGGTGGGCCCATTTCCAGCGACGACATGCGCGATGCGCTGCGGATCGGCTTGCCTTTCTCAGCCGTGAGCGCCGGCGAATTCGTGTTTCCATTTCTGCTGCGGCTCATCCTGTCGAGCACGGCAGGTCTCGCTGCCGTGGGCGTGTTCGGCGCGCTCAATACGATCTGCCTTGGCCTCACCATGGTAAACGATGCCTTCGCCAGCGCGTGGTGGCCCTACATGCTCTCGCCCGAGGCGCGTGAGCGGGCGCAGGGAGACAGCGCACCGGTTATGCGGCTCTATGCCTTCTTCCTGATCGTGCTCGCGGCTGGGTTGGCGCTGCTCGCGCGGCCCTTGGTGACGCTGCTGCTCGGCGGCGGCATCTATCTCGAAGCGGCAGCTGTGGTGGCGCCGCTCGCGCTCGCCTATTGGACCAAGAGCATCCGGCAGAACGTCAATGTCAGTCTCGTCCTGGCGAAGCGAAATTGGGCGCGCGCAGCGCTCAACATGCTGACCCTCGCCGTGTCGCTCGGCCTCGCCTTGCCGCTCACGATTCAGTGGGGCGTCGAGGGCGCAGCCTGGGGCTTTGCGGGTGGGGAAGCGCTGGGTC
>DATMPT010000337.1:0-2227 GCA_035567355.1 Solirubrobacteraceae bacterium | reverse complement strand
CGCAGTATGGTCCCCACGTTGCCTGGATCGGTCACGCCGTGTAGGTACAGGCACAAGGGGCCCACCGGCTCGCCGAAGCGCTGCTCGTAGACGCCGATCGCTCGCGTGCCCGAGCCGAGCGTCGAGACACTTGCGAGCGCACCTTGATCGACGTCGTCGAAGCGACCGCCACCGATCGCGGTGCCGGCCAAGCGATATCCCTGCACCGCCGGCCTACCCGCCGCGATGGCCGCGGCCACCAGATCCTCGCCCTCGGCGAGGAACAGGCCGCTACGTTCGCGCTCGCGCCTGCGATGCAGCTTGCGCAACTCCTTGAGTCGCGGATTGTGAGTGGAGGTGATCATGGCTTCTTCGGCTCGGTCCTCGGGTTGACTGTGAATCTTGACGTTTGCTTGGGACGGTTGGTGTAAAGCAAAAAAAAGGGCGCCGGTCCCGAAGGAGCAGCGCCCGAAAGGTTCTGTGCCGGTTGCCTGTCAGGCAGCCGACGCCTCGCGGGCGGTCTCGGCAAAACGTCGGAACGTGTCGGCATCGCGCACGGCAATATCGGCCAAGACCTTGCGATCCAGCTCCACGCCCGCTAGCGCCAAGCCGTGCATGAACTGCGAATAACTCATCCCGTTCTGGCGCGCGGCGGCATTGATACGGGTGATCCACAGCCTGCGAAAGTCGCGCTTGCGGTTGCGCCTGTCCCTGTAGGCATACGCATCCGCCTTCATCAGCGCCTCCTTGGCGCGTCTGTAGTTGGAGTGCGCTTCGCCGCGGAAGCCCTTGGTCAGCTCGAGTGTCGCCTTGCGCTTCTTGCGCGCGTGAACCGACCGCTTGACCCGCGTCATTTGCCGACCCCCAAGAGCTTCTTTACACGCGGCGCGTCATGATCGGAGAGGATCACGGGATGGGCCAGAGTGCGCTTGCGCTTGGGCGACTTCTTCTCGAGGATGTGACTCGAGAAGGCGTGCCTGGCCCGCACCTTGCCGGAGCCGGTTACCTTGAAGCGCTTCTTCGCGCCGCTGTGGGTCTTCATCTTGGGCATGGGAATCGGAGATCGAGGGTCCCGGCCCGGCGACCTACGGTCGCCTGCGCCACCCTCGAAGCGCTGATTATGACACGGCGCGGCCTGAGGCGCCGTTCTGGCTCTCGGCAACCGGCCCTGCTCCATCCGGGGAGACCTCGACGGCCGCCTCAGCGGCCGCTGCGGCTCCATCGGAGGCGGCCTCGACAGCCGCTTCAGGAGCCGGTGCCCCATCCGAGGAGACCCCGACGGCCGCCCCAGAAGCCGGTGCGGCTCCATCGGAGGCCACCTCAACGATTGCCTCAGAAGCCGGTGCAGTCCCGCCCGGGGAAGCGGCGGGCTCAACGCCGGGCACCGAGCTCGCGGAAGGGACCTGCGCCGCGGCCGCGTCGACCGCCCCGTCGGCCTTGCCTGCGAGCACGGCCTTGGACGGCCCCAGCATCATCGTCATGTTGCGCCCGTCCTGGGTAGGACGCTGCTCGACAACGCCCAGTGCGGCGAGCTCCTCGGCGAGGCGGTCGAGGATCATCACGCCGCGCTCGGGGTGGGTGACCTCGCGCCCGCGGAACATGATCGTGATCTTGACCTTGTCCTTGTGGCGCAGGAAGCGTTCGACGTGGTGCTTCTTGGTGTCGTAGTCGTGCTGGGCGATCTTCGGGCGGAACTTGATCTCGCGGATCGTGATCTGCTGCTGGTGCTTGCGCGCCTGCTTGACCTTCTGGGCCTGCTCGTACTTGTACTTGGAGTAGTCGAGGATGCGGCAGACCGGGGGGCGCGCCTCGGGGGCGACCTCGACGAGGTCGAGGTCGCGCTCCTGGGCGAAGCGCAGCGCGTCCGGGGTCTTCAGGACGCCGACCTGGTTGCCCTCGTCGTCGATCAGGCGGACCTCGGGGACGCGGATGCGCTCGATGATCCTCGTCGTGTCGCGCTCCGGCGGGCGCCGGTCGAACCTGCGAGGTACCGCCACTAGCTGTCCCGACCGCTCGTCAAGCTGTGACTGGGCGCGGCGACATTGAATGGGTGCGGGCGTTCAAGGCGGCCGAGTATAGCGGCGCGCGGAACGCGCGCAAGGGTCTTTGCGTCCGCCGGGTGCTCACGCGGGACTGCGCTCGGACGCGCGCAGCAGACTCGCGAGGACCTCGGGGAGGGATGTTGCGGCGCCGCTGTCTCCAGCTCCGTGGCGGCGCACCGAGACGGTGCCCTCGCCGGCCTCGCGCT
>DATMPT010000336.1:0-3000 GCA_035567355.1 Solirubrobacteraceae bacterium | reverse complement strand
CCGGCGGCTTGCGCGCGCTCGAGCAGCTCCTGTGGGACCGGCCCGCCGCCTGTGAGCGCATGGCGCAGGGCCGGCGGGTCGCGCAGGCCTGCGTCGAGCAGGCGGGCGAGCGTGGTGGAGACAAGCGAGACGAGCGTGATGTCCTGCTCCTGGAGGGCGGCGAGCACCTCCTGGGTGTCAAAGCGCTCATGGATCACCGCCGTGGTGGCGTAGATCGCGCTGCGCAGCAGGATCGAAAGCCCGCCCACGTGTGAGAGGGGCAGGGCGCACAACCAGCGCTCGTGGGGATCCACGCCGAGCGCTACAGACGATCCGAGCGCACTCCACAGGAAGTTGCCGTATGTCAGCTCGACGGGACGCGGCGTGGCGGTGGTACCCGAGGTGTGGATCACCGCACACACGGCGTCAAGGTCGTGGCCGACCGGCTCCGGGTTCCTCTGTGACTCGCCCTGCCCGAGCTCCGCGGGCATGCACAACGGCTGTTCGATGAGCAGGCCGCCCGCCACGACCGGCTCGCGCTCCTTGCGTGTCAAGCGCGTGTCCACGGGTACCGCGACAGCACCCAGGAGCATGCATGCATGAAACGCCTGGGCGAACTCGATCCCTGGTGTGAGGGCAATCGCGACGTGCTCTCCCCGGCGCGCTCCACGCTCGGCGAGCTCGCGGGCTCCCGCGTGCGCAGCGTGAGCCAGCTCGGCATAGGAAATCCGCGCGTGTTGGGTCTCGAGCGCGGTGAGCGCCGGCGCCGAGCTCGCGGCCCGTTGCAGCCATGCCTCGACCTGCATAGCCACAAAGGCTACCTGGGAGCGCAGGACTCCCGATGCCATGCGGCTAGCCTTCGCCGTGCAAACATCGGTGTGCGCTCTGAGAGGGAGCTCGGGCGAGCGCGACAGCCGTCTAGCCGGTAAGACCAGAACAGGAGTGTGGGAGGACCTTGAGCACCACTTGGATCGCGGCAGCCCAGTACACCGACATTCGCTATGAGAAGTCCGAGGAGCCGCGTGGCATCGCGAAGATCACGATCAACCGCCCCGAGGTCAGAAACGCCTTCCGTCCGCTGACGGTCGTCGAGATCTCCCAGGCGCTGGAGCAGGCCCGTGAGGACACCGAGGTCGGCGCGATCGTGCTTTGCGGCGAGGGCCCGCTTGCTTTCTGCTCAGGCGGCGACCAGCGAGTGCGCGGGGACTCGGGCTACCTCGCCGAGGACGAGGCCGGTAATCCGGATCCCACCCGCCCCGGACGCTTTCACGTGACCGACCTGCATGTGCAGATCCGCCGGCTACCCAAGCCCGTCGTGGCGATGGTGGCGGGCTATGCGGTCGGCGGCGGCCATGTGTTGCACCTCGTTTGTGACTTGACGATCGCGGCTGATAACGCGCGCTTCGGCCAGACCGGCCCGCGGGTGGGCTCTTTCGACGGCGGTTTTGGCGCCGGCTTGCTCGCCAACGTCGTGGGCCCGAAGAAGGCTAAGGAGATCTGGTTTCTGTGCCGCCAGTACGACGCGCGGGAAGCGCTCGAGATGGGACTTGTCAATACCGTGGTAGCGCTCGATCGCCTGGAGCGCGAGACCGTGCAATGGTGCCGTGAGATGCTTGCCCTGTCTCCCTTCTCGCTGCGCCTGTTGAAGGCAAGCTTCAACGCGGCCGAGGATGGACTGGCGGGCATCCAGCAGCTAGCCCACGACGCCAATCTGCTGTTTTATGGCAGCGAGGAGGCCAAAGAGGGACGCGAGGCCTATAGGCAAAAGCGCGAGCCCGACTTCACGCGCTTCCCCAGGCGGGCGTAGGCAAAGGCCGTGGCTCCCAAGAGGACAAGACCGGACACGGCGGTGAGCCGCCCGTGACCGCGCTGGGAACGATCGGCGCGCCCTCGCCGCCGGCGGCGCGCACGCCAAAGGCGTCGAGCGCGATGCACATTTGGCTGATGGCCGCGCGCCCGCGAACGCTCCCGGCCGCGGTGGCGCCGGTGCTGGTCGGCACCTCGCTTGCGCTTGGTAGCGGACATTTCCGCCCGCTCGCGTTCGTGGCGGCGTTGCTCGGCGCGGTGTTCATCCAGGTGGGCACCAACCTGTCCAACGACTACTCCGACGCACGCCGGGGCGCCGACACCGAGGACCGCTTGGGCCCTGTGAGGGTGACCGCGGGAGGGCTCGTACCGCCCGGCAGGGTCTTGCTGGCGACGTATGTGACGTTCGGATTGGCGGTCCTGTGTGGGGCGTACCTGGTGGCTGTGGCGGGCTGGGAGCTGATCGCCGTCGGCGCGGCCTCGATCCTCGCGGGAGTGCTCTATACGGGCGGCCCGAGGCCCTACGGATACGAGGGCCTGGGCGAGCTGTTCGTGTTCCTGTTTTTTGGGATCGTGGCCGTAAGCGGATCGTACTTCGTGCAGGTGCAGGAGCTGCCGTGGGAGGCATTTGCGTGTGCTGTACCGGTGGGTCTGCTGGCGAGTGCGATCCTCGTGGTCAACAACGTGAGAGACCTGGAGACCGACCGGCGCGCGGGCAAGCGCACGCTCGCCGTGCGCCTCGGCAGAGAGCGCACGCGGGCGCTCTACACAGCAATGGTGGCGGGTGCATTTGTGCTCGTGCCGCTGCCGTGGCTGCTCGGTTCGATGACCGCTTGGTTGCTGCTGGCCTGGTGTGCGATCCCGCTGGCGCTACCGCTTGTGAAGATCGTGCGCACGCGCGTCGATGGGCCCTCGCTCAACGGGGCGCTTGCCAAGACCGGTGCGCTGCAGCTCGTGTTCTGCCTGCTGTACTCGGCCGGCATCCTCCTCAGCGGTGGGATCGGATCCTGATAGGCATCCAAAGCCAGCCGCCGGCTGCTCCTCCTTACGGGCACAGATGGGAAGGGCTTTGAGGTTGGGCCGATGAGGCTGCATGTGGGGCGCCGTGTGCTGCGTTTGCGCCAGCCTCTGCAGACTGCCTATGGGGTGCTTGGCGAGCGAGCGCTGCTTACGATCTCGCTCACCGGCGAGAACGGCGTCACGGGCTACGGCGAG
>DATMPT010000335.1:0-2866 GCA_035567355.1 Solirubrobacteraceae bacterium | reverse complement strand
GGGGGAGTGCACACGCAGATCGGCCACCTTGATGCCCTCGGCGTCGAGCACCCTCACAATCTCCGCGAGATCGCCGACCCCCTCGGCCAGCTGGGCGGCGACGCCGCCCGCCGAGCCCGCCGTCTCCTCGCCAAAGCGATGCAAGACCCTCGCGAGGCGCTCACGATCGGCTCGATCTTGGGGAATCGCCTCTACGGTCTGGCGCCCGATCTGCGCCTTCAAAGCGGTTGGTGTGCCCTCCGCGACGATCTTGCCGTGGTCGATGATCCCCACCCTGTCGGCCAGCACGTCAGCCTCCTCCAGATACTGGGTCGTCAGGAACACCGTCACGCCCTCCTGCGCCAGGCGCCTCACCTCATCCCACAAGGCGGCCCTACTCTGTGGATCGAGGCCGGTCGTGGGCTCGTCGAGGAAGAGCAGCCTTGGGCGGTGCAGCAAGGCCAAGGCGAGGTCCAAGCGGCGCTTCATCCCGCCCGAGTACCCACCCACCTTGCGATCGGCGGCTTCGCTCAAGCCGACGCGTGCGAGCAGTTCGCTGCCGCGTGCTTCGCGCTCACCCTTGGGCAGTCCGTGCAAGGCGCTCTGCAGGCGCATGTGCTCGCGCCCGGTCAAGAATGGGTCGAGCGCCGACTCCTGCAGCGAGGCACCAATCGCACGGCGCACCGCGGGGCCTTGGCTGACGACGTCGAGGCCCGCTACGCGTGCACTGCCCGAGGTGGGGGGCAGCAGGGTTGTGAGCACAAGAACGGTCGTCGACTTTCCCGCTCCATTGGGGCCGAGAAAGCCATAGATCTCCCCAGGCGCCACGCGCAGGTCGATCCCGTCGACGGCGCGCACATCGCCCTTGAAGACCCGAACCAGCGACTCGACTTCGATTCCGTTTTGAAGATCCATCGACACGACGTTATAGCCCGTCCGCGACGGAAACCGTCGCGGGGCGCTAGCCGAGTAGTTCGTCGGGCGAGCCGATGATGCACAGATGCTCGCTCACGCCGGCGATCGCGAACAGACGCTGGACCTGCTCTGAGCCAGGTGTCAGGGCCAGCTCCTTGCCCTGCTCGCGCGAGCGCTTGTGGGCGGCGAGGATCACGCGCAAGCCCGCGGAGTCGACGAACTGGAGGTCTTGCAGGTCGAGGACCACGATCGCGGGCGCGTCGGCCTCGACCTTCTCGAGCTCCTCCTCGAGCAGCGGTACCCCGAGCAGGTCGAGTTCGCCGTGAAGTGCTAGCACAACTCGGTCAGGCCCGGGCAGGACCTCGACTCTCAGGTGCTCCTCTGCGATCGCCACGGCTTGATTTTATCGCTGGGGTGGCCTGAGATGGGATAGTCGAAGGCCGAGCAGGGCGAGGTCGTCGCGCAGGCTTCCGGCGGCGTGCTTCAACGCGACATGCTCGATGTACTCGAGCAGGTTCCCGAGGCCGAGCTCGGGCATCCTGCGGCACAGCTCGATCAGCCCATCCTCGCCAAGCTGGGCCTCCGAGCGGCCCGCCTCGGGGACCCCGTCGGTGTAGAGCAAGAGCGTCTCCCCGGGCTGCAGCTCTGCTCCCGTCTCGCTGAACTCCGGTGCGTCGAGCATCCCCAAGAGCGTGCCGGGTCGGCCGATCGGGCGGGCCACGCCATCGGCGTCGATCAAGAGCGGCGGGGGATGGCCCGCCAGCGCGATCTTCATGCGAGCCCGCTCGGCGGTCCGTTCCATCGTCACGAGGCACACGGTGCAGAGATCCGCCCCGGGGGGCTGGCGACGCAATGCCTGGTGCAAGGTATCGAGCATCTGCGCGGATGTCTGGCCGCTGATCGCGGCCGCTCGTAGGGTGTGGCGCGCAAGCGCGGTCACCCCCGCGGCCCGCGGGCCCTTGCCGCAGACGTCGCCGATCATGAGCAGCCAGCGCTCTGCACCGTAGTCGAGCACGTCATAGAAGTCGCCGCCGACCTCGTTGAGCTCTCCGGCGGCGCAATAGCGCGCTTGGATCTCGGCTCCCGGGACCTCGGGCAGGGTCTCCGGCAAGAGGGCCTGCTGAAGCGTGTGGGCGATACGCGAGCGCTCGGTGTAGAGACGCGCGTTTTCGACGGCGGTGCCGGCCCGCCTGGCGAGACGCTCAGCCAGCGCAAGGTCAGCTTGCGAGAGCTTGTGGCTCGATTCAGAGGACACCAGCGTGATCGCGCCGATCGGCCCGGCCGCGCCGATCATCGGCACGATGATCACGGCGGTCGCGCCCACCAAGCTCAAGAGCTCGAGGTGATGGTTGTCGTGGGCGTATGCGGCGAGAGCCTCGGCTGGGATATCGGTGTAGATGCGCGAGGTTCCGGTGCGGATCACCTCTGGAACGCCCAAGGGCTCATCCAAGGTCGGACGGTAGTCGCGATCCAAGCGCATGGCGAGCTCGACCTGGGCTGGATCGGAGTGGTGGACCGCAACCCGCTCGATCTCTTTCTGCTCGCCCACCAAATCGATCGCACACCAATCGGCGATCTGGGGCACCACGAGTCGGGTGACGCGCTTAAGCGTGTCCGCATAGTCCATCGAGGAGGCAAGCACGCGGCTTGCCTCGGACATGAAGCTCTCGGCCAACTGCGTCCGTCGCAGTTCGGAGAAGAGGCGGGCATTGTCGATCGCCAAGGCGGCGCGCCGCGCAAGCTCGACCACAAGCCCTAGGTCCTCCGGCCCATAGGGGACATCTGTCCTCAGGCGCAGTGTCGAGAGCGCGCCCAGCGTACGCTCCCGCGCGACCAAGGGTGCCACCACGGCGGAGCTATAGCCGTGCTCGATCATGAACCGGGCATGCTCGGAGCCCTGCGCGATGGAGCTCAGCAGCGTGCTTGACATCTCGGCCAGCAACACGGGCTCGCCAGTGCGGATTACGCCGGC
>DATMPT010000334.1:0-5643 GCA_035567355.1 Solirubrobacteraceae bacterium | reverse complement strand
TCGAATATCGGCCACACCCAGGCCGCGGCAGGAGTGGCAGGTGTGATCAAGATGGTGATGGCGTTGCAGCACGGGCGCCTGCCGCGCACCCTCCACGTCGATCGCCCCTCCACGCACGTCGACTGGTCCTCGGGCGCGGTGTCGCTCCTGACCGAGGAAGTCTCGTGGGAGCGCAACGGCCAGCCGAGGCGGGCCGGTGTGTCCTCCTTCGGTGTGAGTGGCACCAACGCGCACGTGATCGTCGAGGAGGCGCCCGGAGGGGAGCACCCCGCGGAGCTGGACGCATCTCCATCCGAGCAATCCTTCGCGTGGGTGCTCTCAGGTCGCGGTGAGCAGGGACTGCGGGGCCAGGCCGAGCGGTTGGGCGCGTTTGTGGGCGAGATGGCGGCGGTGGATGGGGGTCGAGTGGCTGCGTCGCTTGCGTGTCGTGCGCAGCTCGAGCGTCGAGCGGTCGTGTTGGGGCGTGACCCCGAGGCGCTGGCCGACGGCGTTGATGCCGTGGCGAAGGGGCATGCCGCGGTCAATGTCGTCGAGGGGGTGGCAGCGAAAGGCCCGATGGCGTTCCTGTTCACCGGTCAGGGGTCCCAATACGCGGGGATGGGCGCGGAGTTGTATGACTCATTTGGGGTGTTCCGCGATGCGCTGGATGAAGTGTGCGCCTCGCTTGACCCCCACCTGGGGTGTCCGGTGCGTGAGTCGATGTTTGCGGCGGAGGGCTCCGCGCTGTTCGGGCGTTTGGATGAGACGGAGTTCACCCAGGCTGGGTTGTTCGCGTTGGAGGTATCTCTGTTTCGGCTCGTGCAGAGTTGGGGGTTGCAGCCGAGCTTCTTGATGGGGCATTCGATCGGCGAGCTGGCCGCGGCGTTCGTGGCCGGCGTGTTCTCACTGGAGGATGCGTGCACGCTGGTGGCGGCGCGCGGCCGGTTGATGGGTGAGCTGCCGGCCGGGGGCGCCATGGTCGCGGTGCAGGCTTCTGAGCAGGAGCTGGCCCCCACGCTCGCCGGCCTGGAGGACAGGGTGGCGCTGGCGGGCGTCAACGGTCCCAGCTCAGTGGTCATCTCCGGCGAGCAGCGGGCGGTATTGGAGGTGTCCGGCGCGTGGGAGGCGCAGGGGCGCAAGACCAAGCGTCTGCGCGTGTCGCACGCGTTTCACTCGCCGTGCATGGACGGAATGCTCGAGGAGCTGGGGCGCGTCGCGCGCGGTCTGTCGTTCAACGAGCCCTCGATCCCGATCGTCTCCAACGTGACCGGGGAGGCCGTCTCGCACGAGCTGTGCGCGCCGGAGTATTGGGTAGGCCATGTGCGCCAGCCGGTGCGCTTCGCGGACGGCGTGCGGTGGCTCACCGAGCAGGGAGTGCGCAGCTTCTATGAGCTGGGGCCAGATGGGGTCCTCAGCGCAATGGTCGACGAGGCGGTGGAGGTCCCGCAAGAGGAGGAACACCACCCCGAGGCAGGCGAGGAGGGTCGGCCTGCCGAGCGAATCGTGGGGGTCTCGTTTTTGCGCCACGGCCGCTCCGAGCTCGACTCGCTGCACCGCGGTCTGGCCCGGGCGTGGGTGGCGGGCGCGCGGGTGGACTGGGCGAGGGTGTGCGGGTCATCGCGCGCTCCCCGGCTCGACCTGCCCACCTACGCATTCCAGCGCCAGCGCTACTGGTTGCAGCCATCCGCCCGCGCCGGCGCGTGCGAGGGTGAGCACACGCACCCCCTGTTGAGCACGGCCGTCGAGCTGGCCGACGGAAGCGGATCGCTGTTCACGGGGCGCCTTTCCCTTCATGCCAACGACTGGCTGGTCGATCACGCGGTCATGGGCACGGTGGTCCTCCCCGGGACAGCCTTCCTGGAGCTTGCCCTGCACGCGGCCGAGCAAACCGGCTGCGCGTCGGTACGCGAGCTGACGATCGAGGCGCCGCTCGTGCTTGGGGAGGGAGAGGAAGCGCAACTGCAGGTGGTGGTCGGTGAGTCGCGCGAGGACGGTGAGCGCACGATCGAGATCCACTCGCGTTCGCACGCAGGCGCCGGCGCGCAGGGGCTGGGCGAGAATTGGGTCAGGCACGCGAGCGGGGAGCTGCGTGTCGCGCATGCGGAGCCGGTTGCATCGGGCGGATCGCCCGGCGGCGCATGGCCACCGGTGGGCTCCCAGCCTGTACCACTGCAAGGGCTCTACGAGCGCCTGGCGGGCCTTGGCCTGGACTACGGTCCGGCCTTTCAGGGTGTGCGCGCGGTGTGGGAGCGCGAGCAGGAGTTGTTCGCCGAGGTGTCGCTCGCCGAGCAGCAACGGGCCGAAGCCGACGCATTCGCCTTGCACCCGGCCCTGCTCGACGCGGCGCTCCACAGCGCGCTGGCCAGTCGGCGAGCCTCCGACGGTGACGCGCAGGAGGGTCCGCGGGTGCCATTCTGCTGGCGCGAAGTCAGCCTGCAAGCTTCGGGGGCGACGGCGTTGCGGGTGTCTCTTCGCCCCCGCGGCGACGACGATTCGCTTTCACTGAGCCTGACCGACCAGAACGGCGAGCCGGTGATGTCCGTTGGCACGGTGAGCGCTCGAGCGATTTCCCCTGAGAGCATCGCGGCGATGCGCCGGCAGGGCGGGGGCTCGTTGTTCCACGTCGCATGGAGCGGCGCGCCGATCCCGCTGGACACCGGCGAAGAGGGACTTGCGCTGCTGGGCTCGCCACCGTCTTCGCTGCCAGCCGACGACCTTGAGAAACTCGAGGCTCACAGCGATCTGGCATCGCTGACGCGGGCGCTTGACGAAGGGCTCCCGGCGCCGCGGATCGTC
The DNA here is from genome assembly GCA_035567355.1 of Solirubrobacteraceae bacterium. Lineage (GTDB taxonomy): Bacteria > Actinomycetota > Thermoleophilia > Solirubrobacterales > Solirubrobacteraceae > Palsa-744. The sequence continues at coordinate 2,868 of DATMPT010000334.1, read as the reverse complement.
CTCCACAGCTGTTCAGAGCACCTCGGGCAGGACCCGGCCCCGGCCGTGGCTCACGCGGCGGTAAAGCGCGTGCTCGCGCTCCTTCAGGGCTGGTTGGCCGAGCGGCGACTACTCGACACGCGGCTTGTGCTGGTGACGGAAAACGCGCTGGTGGCCGGTCCCGACGACGGGGCGTCCGGCCTCAAGAACGCCTTCGACCCCGAGAATCCCTCCGTCCCAGACCCTGACGAGGCGTCCCGCCTCGCGGCAGCGGCCGTCTGGGGCTTGGTCCGCTCCGCCCAGGTTGAGCACCCGGGGAGGTTCGTGCTCGCCGACCTCGATCGCACGCCGGCGTCCTGGGAGTCGTTGGCGGGAGCGCTTGCGACGAGTGAGCCGCAACTCGCGCTGCGCAACGGTGGTCTGCTAGTGCCCCGGCTGGCCGATGCCGGCTCGGCGGATCTCGTGCCGGGGAGCCCGTTCGCGGCGCTCGAGCCCCACGACAGCGTGCTCATCACTGGCGGCACCGGCCTGCTTGGGGGGGTATTGGCTCGCCACCTGGTGGTCGCCCACGGCGTGCGCAGCCTCGTTTTGGTCAGCCGCGCGGGCATCGCCGCCCAGGGCGCCCAACGGCTGCGCGACGAGTTGGAGCAACTCGGCGCGAGCGTGACCGTGGCCGCCTGTCCGGTCGACGATCGCGACCAGCTTGCGGGGTTGATCGAGACGGTGGGGGAGACCTCACGGCTACAAGCGATCGTGCACGCGGCGGGTGCCCTGGACGACGGGGTGCTCGAGGCGCTGACCCCCGAGCGGATCGATCGTGTTCTGGCAGCCAAGGTGGACGGGGCGTGGAACCTGCACGAGCTCACCGCCCATCTGGATCTGCGCGCCTTCGTGTCGTTCTCTGCGGCGGCTAGCCTGATCGGCGCGCCAGGCCAGGCCAACTACGCCGCAGCCAACGCGTTCCTCGATGCCCTGGGAGCGCACCGGCGCGCGCGCGGGCTCGCGGGGGCTTCGATCGCATGGGGCCTGTGGTCGCAGGCGAGTGACATGACCGCGCACCTCCAGCCGAGAGATATCGGCCGACTCGAGCGCCTCGGGATGCGACCGCTGGGGATTGAGGAGGGTCTCGAGTTGTTCGACGCGGCCTGCGAGCGCTCGCAGGCTACCGTCCTTGCAGCTCCACTGGACCTTGCCTTTCTACGCAGCCGCGCGCGGACGGAGGAGCCGCCGGCCTTGCTGCGCGGGCTGGTGCGCGCTCAGCTGCGCCGCCTCGCCTCCCCGGCCCCCGACAGATCGCTTGCGCAGCGCCTTGCCGGCATCTCCGAGGAGGAGTCCACGCGGATCGTGCTCGAGCTCGTACGCGGCGAGACCGCAGCCGTTCTGGGCCACGCCACCGCCGGAGCGGTGGACCCGGAGCGGGCGTTCAAGGAGCTTGGGTTCGACTCACTGGCCACGGTCGAGTTGCGCAACCGGCTGGAGTCGGTCACCGGCTTGCGGCTCACGTCCACCGTCGTGTTCGACCACCCCACTCCGCTCGGGTTGGCCGGGCATCTCATGCGGGAGGCTGGGAACGACGCCGAGCCGGCGGGCGCCGAGCTGGAGCGCGAGCTGGCCAGGCTCGAACGCACGCTGCTCGCGGTCGAGGACGAGCAGCGCGCACAGGCGCGCGGCCGCCTGCGTGCGCTGCTCGCCCAGATCGAGCACGACGGCGGCGCGGATAACGGAGTCCTCGTCGCGGAGCACATACAGCAGGCCTCCGACGAGGAGATCTTTGGGTTCATAGATGCCGAGTTGCAGTAGCGGTGGGGAGCTTTCACGAATGTCAGTAACGCGAGCGAGGACGGTGGGCGATGGTTAACGATGAGCGGCTGCGCGAATATCTGAAGCGCGTTACCGTCGATTTGCACGACACTCGCCGGCGCCTGAAGGAGGTCGAAGCCCAGAGCAGCGAGCCGGTCGCGATCGTCGGGATGGCGTGCCGCTTTCCCGGCGGGGTCGGCTCGCCCCAGCAGCTGTGGGAGCTGGTCGAGCGCGGCCAGGACGTGGTCTCCGACTTTCCGGTTGACCGCGGATGGGACCTGGAGGGGCTCTATCACCCGGACCCCGATCACCCCGGCACCTGCTACGCACGGGAAGGGGCATTCATCTACGACGCCGGCGAGTTCGACGCGGGCTTCTTCGGCATCAGTCCACGCGAGGCGCTCGCGATGGACCCACAGCAGCGGCTGTTGCTCGAAACCACCTGGGAGGCGCTCGAGGATGGCGACATCGACCCGCTCTCGTTGAAGGGGAGCAAGACCGGCGTGTTCATGGGACTGCTCTCCCAGGACTACGCCTATCTCTTTGCCAAGGCTATTCCGAAGGAGTTGGAAGGCTATCTCGCGAGCGGAACCGCGCTTGCCGCGGCGTCGGGCCGGATCTCCTATATCTTCGGCTTCGAGGGTCCAGCGGTGACGATCGACACCGCGTGCTCCTCCTCGCTGGTGGCGCTACACCTCGCATGTGGCGCTCTGCGCGGCGGAGAGTGCACGCTCGCGCTCGCGGGGGGCGTGTCGGTCATGTCCACCCCGGGTCTGTTCGTGGAGTTTGCCCGCCAGCGCGGGCTCGCCCCCGATGGCCGGTGCAAGTCGTTCGCCGAGGATGCCGACGGCGCCGGGTGGGGCGAGGGCGATGGGGTGCTCGCGCTGGAGCTGCTCTCCGACGCACAGCGCAACGGTCATCGCGTACTGGGGGTCGTGCGCGGCAGCGCCGTCAACCAAGATGGCGCCAGCAACGGCTTGACGGCCCCCAACGGACCCTCTCAGCAGCGTGTGATACGCCAGGCGCTCGCCAACGCCGGTCTTTCGGAGCGCCAGGTGGACCTGGTCGAGGCGCACGGCACCGGCACGA
>DATMPT010000333.1:0-7060 GCA_035567355.1 Solirubrobacteraceae bacterium | reverse complement strand
CGAGCCGGCGACCGGCCTCGATCCGGCCGGGATGCGCGACATGCGCGCCTTGATCCGCCGTCTCGCCGATGAAGGCATCACCGTGCTCCTCTCGAGCCACCAGTTGCCCGAGGTGCAGGAACTGTGCGACCGCGTGGCGATCGTGGACCGCGGCAAAGTGGTCTACGAGGGCGCCTTGGCCGACCTGCGCCGCCAGGGCGGCGCCGGCTACCGCCTGCGCACGACCGACGATGGGCGCGCGCTCGACGTGGTTCGCATCCAGCGGGGCATCGAGCACGCCGCCGCCGGTCCGCACGGAATCGGCTTCCAGGCGCAGGAGGGCGACGTAGGCTCGCTTTCGCTCGCGCTCGGGCAGGCGGGCATCGGCATCCTCGCGCTGACCCCCGAGCTGGCAACACTCGAGGACCTGTTCTTCCGCCTGACCGAGAGCAACGGGGTCGCGCCGTCCGCGCCGCCGCCGGATGGCGACTCGCCACCGAGCGCCGACTCTTTGGTGGGAGCGCCGTGAAGACGCCGACGCAAATCGACCCTGGAAGCTCGTCGAAGCCCATGTGCCCCATCTACGTCGATCGATCCCTCGAGACTGGGCCATGAGCAGCGTCGCCGCCTCCTCTCCCCTACCAGCGGCCGCGACGCGCGCGCGACGACCCTCAACCCTCACCGTCTACCGCTGGGAGCTGCGCAAGCTGGTCGCGCAGAAGCGCACCTACATGGGACTGGGCTTGGCGGTGATCCTGCCCTTGATCTTCGTGGTCGTGCAGAACGTGCACCAGCGCCACGGCGGCGGAGGGGACAGCATCTTTGCCGCCCAGATCACCCAGTCGGGACTGGCGACCCCAGTATTGATGCTGCTGTTCGAGTCGGTCTTCTTCCTGCCCTTGATCGCGTCGCTTGTCGCTGGAGACGTCGTCGCCGCCGAGGACGGCAACGGGACGCTGAAGACGATCCTCACGCGCTCGGTCAACCGCGGTCAGGTATTCGCGGCCAAGACCCTCGCGGGGCTCACCTACGGCGCGATCGCCGTGTTCCTCTCGGCCGTCGTCGCGCCCACCGGTGGGGTCGCCTCGTGGGGCTTCAACGGGATCAAAACCTTCTCCGGGAGCACGGTCTCCGCCTCTGAAGGCCTGCTGCTCGTGTTCGCGGCCAACGCCTGCTACCTGATCCCGCTGCTCACGGTGGTCTGCATCGGCGTGCTGCTGTCCACCGCCACGCGCAACAGCACCGCGGCCGTCGTGGGAGCCGTCGGATTCGTGATCCTGCTGTTCATCGTCGCGGGCATCCCCGGTCTCGAAGGCGTCAAGCCCTACCTGCTCACCGAACAGTTCGAGAACTGGCACGGCCTGTTGCGCACCCCTACCGACTGGGCGCCGATCTGGCACTCGCTGTGGGTGTGCTCGCTGTACGCGGTGCCGTCCCTGTTCGCTGCCTGCCTGGTCTTCTTGCGCCGCGACGTCGCGGGCGGCTGAGGAGCCCCGGGTCTCAAGTCACCTCGGCCGGCAGCTCCACCGCCCCGACCTCTACCTCGCCAAGCAAACGCCGCGCCTCCTTGGGGTCGATCAAGCCGGCCCCCAGGCGCCCAGTGGACTCTGCGCCGCAGGCCACGCCGAAGCGCAGGCACTGGTCGGGAGCGCGGCCCTCGTAGCGCGCGGCTATGTAGCCGGCGAGGAAGGCATCGCCCGAGCCGCGCTTGGCGATCGGGTCGCGCAGGGTGGTGCGGGCGCGACGCAGGGAGGACTTGCCGTCGATCAAGACGTCGGCCACGCATCCGTCGCCCATCGTCATGATCGCCTCGCGCGGACCAAGCTCGACGATCTCGCGCACCGCGAGCAGGCGTTCGTCCTCGGCCGCAAACTCGTGGCCGACGAGCTCCTCGGCCTCCAAGACGTTGGGCGAGACCACGTCCGGCTCGGCGCGCACCGCGTGCAAGAGCGGATCTCCGTCGGTGTCGATCACCGTGGTCACGCCCGCCTTCTGCAGCTCGCGGATCAAGGTCGCGTACAGGTCTGGCTCGACTCCGCGCGGCAAGGAGCCCGCGAGCACCACGATCGCGGCGCTGCGCGCGAGGTAGAGCAGCTTGTCGCGAAACAGCTCGACCTCCTGCTCGGATACCGACGGTCCCCGTTCGTTGACCTCGGTCTGCTCGCCGTTGGTGGGGTCGAGCACAGATGTGTTGGTCCTCGACTCGTCCCTGATGCGCACGAAGTCGTTGAGGATCGCCTCCTCGGTGAGCTGCTCGACGATGTGCGTGCCGGTGGCTCCGCCGGCGAGGCCGGTGGCGATCACGGGCTGACCCAACGCCTTCAGGGCACGGGCGATGTTGACGCCCTTGCCGCCGGCCATCGTGCGCTGCTCGACGGTACGGTGGCGCCGTCCGAGGCGGAAGTTGGGAACGGAGAGCGACTTGTCGATCGCCGCGTTGAGCGTAACCGTGATGATCATCTGGACACCAAGCCCACCACCTCCGTCTTCTGCGTCACCGGAGCCATACGGGCGCCGCCTGAGGCTTCACAGAGGCTAGCGGACGCGCGCGGGGCCAGGAGAAAATCTACGTAAATAGACCGCCGGCGCTCGCGGACGCTCAGCCTCGACATGGGCTTACCGGGATATGCCCCAAGCCAGCTCGCGCAAACGCTCGGCCTCCGCGCGCGCCGCGTCCGCTGGATCGGCGCCGGTCGCCAGATGGGCGCTTGCGATCGAGCGCGACGCGGCGACCAGGCCGCCCGCGCGGCCGGGCGCGAACGCGGCCGCGAGATCCTCGACGCGCCCACCCTGGGCACCGACACCGGGTAGCAGGAACACGGCATGTGGCATCAGCTCGCGGGCGCGCTCCAAGTGCTCGGGGACGGTGGCCCCGAGCACGGCGCCCACGTCGCTGAGGTAGCCGTCTCCTACGCCATCGCGTCCGAGCGCATCAACGAGCTTGGCGATCCGCTCCCACACCCTGCCTCCGCCGGCCAGCTCCAGGTCCTCGATGTCGGCCGCACCGGGATTGGAGGTGCGCACGAGCACGAGCACGCCGAGGCCGGCCTCGCGTGCGGTCTGCACAAAGGGCTCGAGGGCGTCTGAGCCCATCAGCGGATTGACGGTGGCCATGTCCGCCTCGAGGCCCGGCGCCCGCCCAAACGGCGTGTCGGTCGAACCGAGCAGTGCGCGCGCGTAGGCACGCGCCGTCACATCGATGTCTCCGCGCTTGCCGTCGGCGATCACGAGCAGACCGGCCGCCCGCGCATGGTCAACGACGCCTTCCAAGGCCACCCACCCCGAAGCTCCCAGCTGCTCGAAGCGGGCGAGCTGGGGCTTGACCGCGACGCACGCCGGGCCGGCCGCATCGATCACCGCACAGCAGTGGGCAAGCACCGAGCCGGCAGCCCGGACCACAGGCGAGCTCCCCGTAGACGCTTGCGCGCCGGGCCACAGGGCCATCGGATCGGGATCGAGCCCGAGCACGATCTGGGATTCGCGCTCGCTCACACGAGCGCTCAGCAGCTGGCCGAAGCCACCCGCGGCAACCGGCCCCCCACGACGAGGGACGAGCGGGTGAGCAGGTGAGGCCACGGTCAAGAAGAATACGCTTGCGTGACGCCGCTAACTCGCTTCAGCTGGATCGCAACCGTGCTCGTGGCCCTGGTCACGGCCGTCTTGCTGCTCCTGTCCGGTTACACGGGCTACGCGGCCCTGAGCGTGGCGGTGGCGGCCTCGGCCGCGATCAACCTGCTGTGAGCCACTCGTGCAACGCGCTCACCGCGCGACCACGGTGGCTGAGCTCGTCCTTGCGCTCATTCGAGAGCTCGGCCGCCGTCATTCCCGGGTGCTCGTCTGGCAGGAAGGCAGGGTCATAGCCAAAGCCACGAGCTCCGCGTGGCGCCCGCGCCAGACGGCCGGTCCAACGACCCTCGAACAGGCGCTCCTCGCCCGTAGCCGGATCGACGTAGGCGAGCGCGCACACATAGGCCAAAGGACTACCCGCGGGCGCCTCGGAAAGTAGCTTCGCCAGGTTCTGCTCGTCGCTGGCGTCCTCACCCGCGTAGCGCGCCGAGCGCACGCCGGGCGCGCCGGCAAGCGCGGCCGCTTCGATGCCGGAGTCGTCGGCGATGCTGATCCGGCCGGTCGCAGATGCGGCGGCACGGGCCTTGCCGAGCGCGTTGGCCGCAAACGTGTCCCCGTCCTCAGGCGGCAAGATGACCTCATCTGGCAGGGCGTCCACCTCAAAGCCAGGGAGCAGCCGCGCAAGCTCCCGGCGCTTGTGCTCGTTGCGCGTGGCGAGCAGGAGCCTCACGAAACGCCGGCGAGCACCCGCTCTTGCGCGGCCCGCAGCTCGTCGATGCCGAGGGCGGCGAGGGCGAGCAGCTCGTCGAGCGAGGCGCGCGAGAGAGGGGTGCGCTCGGCTGTGGCCTGGACCTCCACGAGACCGCCTTCGCCGGTCATCACCACATTGGCGTCGACCTCGGCACCCGAATCCTCACCGTAGTCGAGATCGAGCAGTGGGACGCCGTCGACGATGCCGCACGAGACCGCGGCGATCGAGCCCGTGAGCGGCGAGCGCTCGATCTTCTTCTTCTCACACAGCCGGTCGCACGCTAGGGCGAGCGCCACGTAGGCGCCTGTGATCGAAGCGCAGCGCGTACCTCCATCGGCTTGGAGTACGTCGCAGTCCAAGTACATCGTGCGTTCGCCGAGCGCGCTGAGATCGACGACGACGCGCAACGAACGCCCGATCAGGCGCTGAATCTCCACCGAGCGCCCATCGAGGCGGCCCTTGGCGATGTCGCGCGCCTTGCGATCTCCGGTCGAGGCGGGCAGCATCCCGTACTCGGCCGTCAGCCAGCCGCGACCCTTACCGGCCATCCAGCGCGGCACGCCCTCCTGGGCGGAGGCGGTGCAGATCACGCGGGTCTCACCCATCGAGATCAGGGCCGAGCCGGTGGCGGTGCGCACAAAGCCGGGCTCGATCTCCACGGGCCGCAGCGCGCCGGCCGAGCGCGCGTAGCTGCGCTTGCGCGCGCTCGGCTCGCTCGGGTCGCCGGCCATTGGGGGACGGCTCGCAGTCAAAGGCGGGCCCTGCCCGGAGGGCGATTGAGACTCGGAGTTCACGCGAAGGCCCCCACGCTGTGCAGGTCGATGTGCTCTACCTCGCCTAGCGGCATCTGCAGGAAGCGGGTACCCGGCTCTCTGAATGCATCCACATCACCGGTGCACAGAAAGCGGTAGTCGCCCTCGCCCTCGGCCCGCGGGTTTTGCAGGCCGCGTGTGGACAGCGCGTGCTCGACCTGACGCGCGAGCGCGCCGCCGGAGCTCACGAGCGTCACGCCGGGGCCAAGCATGCGCTGCAGCATCGGGCTGATCAACGGGTAGTGCGTGCAACCCAAGATCACCGTGTCCACGCCGGCCTCGCGCAGCGGGGCGCATGCGTCGCGCACCGTTTCGATTGCAAGCCCGTCGAACTGGCGGTCCTCCTGGATGATCGAGGCGAGCGTGGGACACGCGACCGGGTGCAAGGCGACGTGCGGGTCGACCGCGCCGACGGCGCGCTCGTAGCTGCCACTGGCGACGGTCGTGGGTGTGGCAAGCAGGCCGATACGCCCGTTGCGCGTCGCCGCTACCGCCCGCAACGCCTCGGGACGCACGACGCCAAGCACGTCCACGCCGAGCGTGGTCTCCATCATGCGCCGCTCGAGGATCGGAAGAGCGGCCGCGGTGGCCGAGTTGCAGGCGATCACCAGCAGCTTCGCGCGCCTGTGCAACAGCTCCTCGGCGATCTCCGAGGCAAAGCGCGCAAGCTCCTCGGGGGTGCGCTCGCCGTAGGGAAAGCGCGCGGTGTCTCCCAGGTAGAGGAAGTCCTCACAAGGGAGCCGCACGAGCAGCTCGTGCAGCACTGTGAGCCCGCCCACGCCCGAGTCGAATACGCCGATCGGACGGGCGCGGGGATCGCTTGATTGGGTGCTCGCCATGCAGGCCATCATTCCAGAGTCACTGGCGGGTCATGTGCCCCGCGACGTGGCAGAGCCGGCGGACTGTCATGCGCTCACGCGGCGGAGCCATCGGACGCGCGTGCGCCGCTCGAAGGAAAGCTCGGCCTCGAAGTTGGCTGTCATACGCTGCCACGTGTCGAGCCGGCGACCCACGCGCTGCGTTGCGCGCCAGAGCGCTACCGTCAGCGCTCGTGCGCGCGCTCGTGCTGTCAAACATGCTGCCCGACACGGCCCATCCCGAGCGTGGCCGCTTCGTGCGCGACCAGGTCGACGCTTTGCGCAGGCTGGGGGACCCGAGCGTCGAGCTGTACGAGTTCTCACCTGGAGCCCGCGCGCTCGCACACGCCGCACGGGACCTGCGCAAGCGCTACGCCGGCGAGCGCTTCGAGGTCGTGCATGCCCATTTCGGGCTAACCGCTTGGCCGGCGCTGGCCGTGAAAGCCGGCGCACGCGCGCTCACCGTGCACGGCACCGACGTGCGCCATCCACGTACCCGTCTTGCCACACGCGCGGTGCTGCCCACAGTCGGACTGCTGGGCGCGGTGTCTGAGGCGCTCGTCCAGGAGCTACCCGGCAGGCGTGCGCGAGAGCGAGCGCAGGTGCTGCCCTGCGGGGTGGATTTGGAGCGCTTCGAGGCGATGCCGCGCGCGCGCGCGCAGAGCATCCTCAACTTGGACTCACAACACCCCTACCTCCTGTTCCCCGCCGACCCAAGCCGCCCGGAGAAGCGCTTCGACCGTGCGCGGGCGCTGGCCGAGGCCGTAGGAGCGCAACTGCTTACGCTCGGCGGCGTGCACCCCGAGCGGGTGCCGCTCTACGTGAACGCCGCACACGCGGTAATCGTGCCCTCCGAGCGGGAGGGCTTTGGGCTGGCCGTGCTCGAGGCGCTGGCCTGCGAGGTGCCCGTGTTGGCGACCCCGGTCGGGGTGCACCCCCAGGCGCTCGACGGGCTGGCCGGAACGCTGTGCGCACCGTTTGAGCTGGAGCGCTGGCGGGCGGCGCTCGCGCCGGTCGTGGCCGAGCGTGACCCGCGCGTGGCGGGCAGGGCGCACGCCGAGGGATTCTCCTCCTCACGCATGGCCGAGCGTTTG
>DATMPT010000332.1:0-3054 GCA_035567355.1 Solirubrobacteraceae bacterium | reverse complement strand
GCGGGCTCCAGGTCGATGTAGACGACTCCGAACTGGCCCGAGCCGCCGGTTTGGCGCACGAACTTGCCCTCGATCTTCTCAGCCGTGCCGCGCACGGTCTCGCGGTAGGAGACCTGGGGGCGGCCGACGTTGGCCTCGACGCCGAACTCGCGCTTCATGCGATCGACCAGCACTTCGAGGTGCAGCTCGCCCATGCCCGAGATCTCGGTTTGGCCGGTTTCTTCGTTGGTGCGCACCTGGAAGGTGGGATCCTCCTCGGCAAGACGCCCCAAGGCCACCGACATCTTCTCCTGGTCGATCTTCGTCTTGGGCTCGACGGCCACCTTGATGACAGGCTCGGGGAAGGTGATGTTCTCGAGCTTGATCGGGGCGTCTGGAGCAGCCAGGGTATCTCCGGTGATGACCTGCTTGATGCCGACCGCGGCGGCGATGTCGCCGGCGTACACCTCTGAGACCTCCTCGCGCTCGTTGGCGTGCATCATCAGGATGCGCCCGATGCGCTCGGTGCGCCCGCTGTTCACGTTGAGCACCCGCGAGCCGGCCTCCAGTTTCCCGGAGTAGACACGGAAGTAGGTGAGCTTGCCCACGTAAGGGTCGGCCATGATCTTGAACGCGAGCGCCGCAAACGGCTCGGAGTCATCGGCGTGGCGCTCGATCTGGGGCTCCTCGCCGTCGCCCTTGACCGGTTCGGCTCCGGCCACGGCGGGCACATCCAAAGGCGAGGGCAGGTAATCGACGACCGCATCCAGCAGCGGCTGGACGCCCTTGTTCTTAAAGGAGGAGCCGCACAGCACAGGCGTCAGCTTGGTCGAGAGGGTGGCCTTGCGAATCGCCTGCTTGAGGACGTCCTCGGGAATCTCGGCCTCCTCGAGGATTAGCTCGAGCAAGGCGTCGTCGTAGTGCGAGACCTCCTCCAACAGGTGCTCGCGCGCGCTGGCGGCCGCTTCTTGGAGTAGGTCGGGGATCGCCACGATTTCCTGCTCGGTGCCGAGCTCGTCTTTGTAGACGATCGCCTTCATCCTGACGAGATCGACTACGCCCTCGAAGTCGCCCTCGGCGCCGACCGGCAGCTGGATCGGGACAGGGTGGGCGCCGAGCCTGTCGATCATCGTCTGCACGCCCTGTGCGAAGTCGGCGCCGGTGCGGTCCATCTTGTTGATGTAGGCGATGCGCGGCACGTGGTACTTGTCGGCCTGGCGCCAAACGGTCTCCGACTGAGGCTCTACGCCGGCCACCGAGTCGAACAGGGCGATCGCGCCGTCGAGCACGCGCAGGGAGCGCTCGACCTCGACGGTGAAGTCGACGTGGCCCGGGGTGTCGATGATGTTGATGCGGTGCGAGTCCCACTCGGCGGTGGTGGCGGCCGAGGTGATCGTTATGCCGCGCTCCTGCTCCTGTTCCATCCAGTCCATGACCGCCGCGCCCTCGTGGACCTCGCCGATCTTGTAGGTACGCCCCGTGTAGTAGAGGATCCGCTCGGTGGTGGTGGTCTTGCCCGCGTCGATGTGGGCCATGATCCCGATGTTGCGGGTCTTCTCGAGTGGAAACTTGCGGGGCATTTTCAGATGGGTTTGGGTCGGTTGGGTGTAATTGGCAAGAACGCTGGCAAGGACGCGGACAGCCGACAAACAGCGGTCAAGGCAAAAAAATGGGCCCCTAGGGCCCATGCGCTGCCGGTCGTCGGGCGATTCGCTTCGCTATCTGGTCAGAGTCTCCATGGTGTTCTCGCCCAGCGAGGACGTCAGCACATGGCCACGCCGTATCGCCCGCGGAGGGCGACTATAGCAGAGCTATAGGCCCGGTCCACGACTCATGCACGTGGCTTGCGGGGCTTGCAACGTCTATTGAGCGCGCCCACAATCGCCCGTGTCCGGGGCATCCTCGAAGACGGCGTTGAGTCGCTCCAGGACCCGCGTAGTGGTGCGCAGATCCTCCGCGTCGACGTCTGTCAGGGTGCTCTCCCAGCGCTCCTGCCAGAGGGCGCGCTTGGCTTGCACCTTGCGCTCACCTTGGGCCGTCAGGCAAGTCACGACCACGCGCCGATCCACATCGGAGCGAGTGCGCTCGACATGGCCGCAAGCGGCGAGGTGGTCGAGCATCTGCGTGACAGTGGCGGGCCTGAGCTGTGCCGCGAGGGCGAGATCGCCGGCCGAGAGCGGGCCCTGCTCGCTCAGCTCGATCAAGAGTTCCATCTGAGCGTGGCTGACCTCCGAGCCGGTCAGGTGGGTATCGCGTCCGCGCAGCCGGCGCAGGCTGCGGAACACACGCCGGAATGCCTTGCCGAGGTCGAGCAGCTCGGCCTGCCATTCCTCTTGGGACTCCTTCGCGGGTAGCTCTGTGGCTCGGGACACGACGGCTGGAGAGTAGCTCAGGCCCCGACGGCCTCGACGATGGCCTCGGGGGGCTCGGCGATGACCTCGGGGGGCTCGGCGATGACCTCGGGGGGCACCGCGAGCGGCTCGGGCTCGCCCTGCGGACGCTCGGCGTGCAGCAACATGAGGCACGGAATCAGGGACAGGGCGGCGATTCCAAGCGCCCACCAGTAGGCGGTGTCAAACGCTCCGGCGAGCTCCGCAGGCGTGTGGGCGCCTGCTCCGGCACGCTGCAGGACGACGGCGAGCACGGCGGTGCCGATCGCGCCACCGGTGCGCTGCAAGGCGTTGATCTGCGGGGTGGCATCGGATATCTGATCGGGGCGCATCGCCGAGAAGGCGGCGCTCATCGCGGGCATGAAGCACAAGCCGATGCTCAGTCCGCGCACGACGAGCACGAGCGAGATCGCCACGATCGAGGTGTGGGCTCCAATCAAGGTGAATGGCACAGTGCTCACGCATAGAAGCGAGACCCCAGCGAGCGCTACACGACCGCCGCCGAAGCGCTGGGTGAGGCGACTGGCGATCGGCATCGCCATCAGCGCGCCTATGCCCTGCGGGCCGGTGAGCAAGCCGGTGTTGACCACGCTCTGCCCGCGCACCTCTTGGTAGTAGAGCGGGACAAGGATCATCGCTCCGAAGAGCGCAGCGCCGAGGCCGAAGTTTGTGAACGCGGCACCCG
>DATMPT010000331.1:0-2856 GCA_035567355.1 Solirubrobacteraceae bacterium | reverse complement strand
AGTTCGCAGAGACCATCAGGCGTTCATTGCCGAACACGGCTTCGGCGTCGCAGCTCTGGAATGAAAGCCGGAAGCGGTGGCTTGCCGTGCGACATACGATCGGCGGCAGTTGATACTTCGCGCGGTCGGCCGAGTAAAGCGTCGCCCCAGTTGCCCCGAGCAGGCGCGCCATGACGTGGGCGTCGAGCAGCAGCGATTTGCTGCGAGTGAAGCACACCGTTCCCCGGTCGACGTGGCAGTCGCTGGATCGCTTGAATCCTGGCGGCGGTCTGAGCTTTGCTCTGGTAGCCGCGGCGAGCGCAGCTGTTGTCCCGTATACGCGGACCTGCTTCTGAACCCAGTCGCGATGATCACGCGTAGCGTCCGAGATATGCACCGCGGCGACCGCGACGGACGCTGTCGCCGCCGCCGCCAAAAGGACGATGGAGATTCGTGTGCGCACGCGGCGTGTATCGGCAGATGCGTGCTCCCTCATTAGGAGGCCGCATCAGCTCCAGCCCCAATTTGCGCGTCTTTGTCCTGGTCAGGGAGCATCCCCGACGGGCTAGACCGCATCTCCTGCGCCCGTGTCGGGCATGACTCAGCCGCTCAGTCCTGATGAGTCAGGCTGCGTTGACGGACACCTCGAAATCGTCCGCCACACCCACCGCAACGTGCAGCGCTGCCGCGACGGGGACATCCGTAAGCGCTTGGACGGCTGCCGGCATGCAAACAGGCAGCGGGAGCGTGCCACGTGATGATGCTGCGAACTGATTCGGCGGGTGACGACTACGCCGAATGGCACTTGTGCGACAGCCGGCCTCAGTCCGCGGCTCGACGCGCCATGCCTAGCCCAACTTGTGACAGCCGTGAGTGGGACAAACCCAAGGGCCGAGCAAGTGCTGGCGCGCAATGCCACTGACGAGCTCGAACTGTCCACGCGCCGCTTTGGATGCGACCACACTCGCAGCGGTCGCCGCTACGATCGAGAATATGGTCAACGCGATATATGTGTCGGAGTGGTTGTGTCCCCAATGGCCCTTCGACGCTGTGGCAACTGCCTGATTTAGAGCAACATACACGCTCGCGAGGTAGACCGCGATTACGAGGTAGCGCAATGCAATGACCGCGTGCTCTCGATGCAGCTTCGGTGCGACGACTAACTCCCAGGCCGGAACCGGAGCGCCTTATCGGCGGTGAATCGCCTCCTCGAGTACCGACTTGTAGCCCCCTAGGCCGAGAATGCGGCCGTGCTGTTGTCCTACAAAGCAGAGGAGCACGGCAAGGGCGAATGGAAGCGCCATCAGGAAGTATGGCTTATTCTGCGCTACCGCTACGGAGGCCAGTGCAGCGAGCAGAGTCAGGCCCACCGCCATAAGGCGCTCGTCAGCAAGCATCAACGTGTGTATTTGATCACCGATGGTCCGTGCCTCGTCGATAAGACGATCCGTGACTCGTGTGTCGCCACAAGAACAGTCGTTGGTGAAGGCTACGTTCACGTGCGGAGTGCGCCGGCGTCGCCTCAAGGGGCCTGTTGTCCAGTGGTAGAGGCTGGCACTGCGGAAAGATCACGATACGCACGCACTGCGCGCAAAGCTACCGATCCGGCACCAGCCATTACCAACAGGCCGGCACAGACCGTCAGTCCGAGGGGGACCCCAGAGCCAGCAAGAACGAGGCCGGTGAGCAATAGCAGAAGCCGCTCGGTCCGCTGTACTGGTCCGAGGGATATGTGCGCGTTGGTCGCCTCGACAAGGAGGGTTGACTGGGACGACAGGGTCCAGGCGGCGACCGCCACAACGCAAACTCCGGCCGTTAGCGTTGTTCCCCAACGAATCGCATACACGATGGTGCCACACCAAAGGCCAACATCGCGGACGCGATCCGCCATGACATCGACGTAGTGCCCCCGCCTCGTGGTGGCCGCGCCTTCGCTGCGTGCCATCGTTCCGTCAATGGCGTCGAGGGGAAGCACTACGACCGCGACCGCTACTCCCACCAACACGAGCCTTCCGGCCAGCAGCGGCGCGATCAAGCCGCAAGACACGGCTGGAGGCGCAATGGTGAGCTGCCACGGTCGGACGCGGGCGCGCACCAAAGACCGGCCGACAGCAAGAAGCACCGGGCGTAAGAAGCGGCGAAGGCTAGTCGTAATCACGTGTGGTATCCCGAGTCTTTTTACACTCAAGAAAGAGCCGTGGTACCGTCGCCAGCGTGGGGCTTCCCAACCGGCTGAAGTTCTTTTGCGCGGGCAGCTTCCTCGAGGCGGTCAACCCGCGGATCCCCGGCACACCGCATCGCGCCGCCATGCAGCTGATTCCCACTGGCACCAAACGTGTCCTCGATATCTGCGCGGGCACTGGATACCTTGCCCGCATGGTGGCGACCGAGAGTCCGACGACTGACGTCGTTGCGCTGGACCTGTCGCCGGAGCTCGTTACATACGGCGAGCGGCTGGCGGCCGCAGCGGGACTCACAAACCTCAGCTTTGTCCGTGGCGAAGCGAGCCATCTGCCCTTTGACGATGCTTCGGTTGACCTCGTTGTGTCGGCGTTTGGGTTTCATGAGCTCTCACGCGCGGCGCGCTCAAACGCCCTCGCTGAAATTGCCCGCGTACTAACACGCAACGGAGCGGTCATTATTGTCGATGTCGACCTACCAAAGCGTTGGCGGCGTGTTTTTCGCGCCTATCTGAGAGTCTCCCACTCCGCCGCGGCGAAGGACGTCTTAGGTACGGGCTTGTGCGAACTGCTTGCTCGGCAGCGCTTTATCGTGCGGCATCACGCCGGTCAGCTCGGAACTGTTCTGCCGTTTCAGATCTTGGCTGCGACGCTGCAGCCCTCACTCCGAGCATCCTGAAGCAGATGTCCAAGTCTT
>DATMPT010000330.1:0-4732 GCA_035567355.1 Solirubrobacteraceae bacterium | reverse complement strand
CTGCAACCCTCGGCGGGCTCCCACGGCGAGCTCGCCGGTGTGCTGCTCACGCGCGCCTACCACGAGGCGCGCGCCCAGAAGCGCCACAAGGTGCTCACCCCCGACACCGCCCACGGCACCAACCCCGCCACCGTCACGATGGCGGGCTTCGAAGTGGTGAAGGTCGCCACCAACCCCGACGGCGGCGTCGACCTCGACGACCTGCGCGCGAAGGCCGACACCGACGTGGCGTGCCTGATGCTCACCAACCCCAACACGCTTGGCCTGTTCGACCCCAACATCCAGGAGATAGCCGCGGTAGTGCACGAGGTGGGGGCGACGCTCTACTACGACGGCGCCAACCTCAACGCGGTGATGGGGCTCTCCAGGCCGGGCGACATGGGCTTTGACATCGTCCACTTCAACCTGCACAAGTCGTTCACCCAGCCCCACGGCGGCGGCGGGCCCGGCTCGGGGCCGATCGCGGTGTCGGACCGGATCGAGCCGTTCCTGCCGGTACCGCGTGTCGTGCGCTCCGAGGAGGGTGTGTTCGACCTCGTTGGGGAGCGACCTGCGCGCGCGCGTACACCCGAGCGCGCGGACCAAGCCAACGGCGCCAAGCGACGCGAGGGAGCGGACACGGGTGCCGGTTCGATTGGGCGCCTGCGCGGCTTCCAGGGCAACTACGGGTGCTTCGTGCGCTCCTATGCCTACATCTGCTCGCTCGGCGCCCCCGGCCTGAAGGATGCCTCCGAGACGGCGGTCCTGAACGCCAACTACCTGCTCGCGCGCCTGCGCGAGCTGGGCGTGCTGGAGCACCTCCCGCTTGCCTATGGCGAGCTCTGCCTGCACGAGTTCGTGCTGTCGGGTGGACCCATGAGGCGCGAGCTGAAGATCAAGACGCTCGACCTCGCCAAGCGCCTGCTCGACTACGGCTACCACCCGCCCACCGTCTACTTCCCATTGCTGGTCGAGGAGGCTCTGATGGTGGAGCCCACCGAGACAGAGACCAAGGAGACACTCGACTCCTTCGCCGAGGCGGTCGCCGAAATCCTGCGCGAGGCCGCGGAGGATCCCGAGATCGCCCTGAACGCGCCTTACACCACACCGGTGCGCCGCCTGAACGAGGTGGGCGCGGCCAAGAACCCGGTCATCCGCCAAGTGCCCTGAGCGGGCGCCACGGCTTCCGGCGGCGTACACGCCTTCCATGTAGCCTGGCTCGCCGTGCGTATCTTCTCCGGCATCCAGCCCACGGGCACCAAGCACCTGGGCAACTACATCGGCGCCATCCGCCAGTACGTCGCCGGCCAGGATCGTGGCGAGGCGTTGTATTGCATCGTCGATCTGCACGCGGTCACGGTCGCCTACGAGCCCGAGCAGCTGCGCCGCAGCCTCTACGACCTGACCGCGCTGCTACTCGCCTCCGGCCTGGATCCGGCGCGCTGCATCCTCTTTCGCCAGGGCGACGTGCCCGAGCACAGCGAGCTTTGCTGGCTGCTGTGCTCGGTCACCGAGCTCGGGCGCCTGCAGCGCATGCACCAGTTCCGCGACAAGTCGGTGCTCCAGCGCGAGCTCGTCTCGGCCGGCCTGCTCATCTATCCGGTGTTGCAGGCCGCCGACGTCCTCGCCTACCGCGCGCACGAGGTGCCCGTCGGGGAGGACCAGCGCGAGCACCTCGAGCTGATGCGCGACGTCGCGAGACGCTTCAACGCGCGCTTTGGTGGCGGTCGCGAGGTCTTGGTCGTACCCGGGCACCGCATCCCGGAGGTGGGCGCGCGCATCATGGATCTGCAGGACCCCACGCGCAAGATGTCCACGACGGGTGGCTCGGAGCTTGGGACCGTCTACGTGCTCGACGAGCCCGCCGCGATCCTCAAGAAGCTCAAGTCCGCGGTCACCGACTCCGGCCGCGAGATCGAGCGCTCGCCTGAGAAGCCGGGGGTCTCCAATCTGATCGAAGTCCTCGCCGTCGCCCGCGACGTGTCCCCCGAGCAGGTGGAAGCCGACATGCGCGACGCGCGCGGCTACGGCGATCTGAAGGGGGCTGTGGCCGAGGCGGTCGTCGCGATGCTGGAGCCGGTGCGCGAGCGCTACGTCGAGCTACGCGCCGACGAGCGGGCCTTGGAGGAGGTGCTAGCCGCCGGGGCGCTCCGCGCGCGCGCGATCGCCGCCGGGACGCTTGCCGACGTGCGCGAGTGCATGGGCGTGGGTCCGCCGAGGGCGGGCCTTTCCGCGGGCTGAGTCCGTGCGGAGCATCGCTCCTGCTTGGGGCGGGGCATTGCTTCTGCCTGGGGGTGCCTTGCGCGCGCGCGTTAAGCGCCATTTTGCGAGAGACATCGAGCGATACGGCTCACGCCGTCGGGAGCGGCCGGTACGGTAGGCCGGTGACGCTCCCCGCGCTCGAGCTCGATCTGGAGATCTTCAACGGACCGTTCGACCTGTTGCTCGCGCTTGTTCTGCGCGAGGAGGTCGACCTGCTCGAGCTCGAGCTGGCCGACGTCGTGCTTGCCTACCTCGACCATCTCGAGCAGCGCGGCGAGCTCGACCTGGAGACCGCTACGGAGTTCATCGTCCTGATCGCGGCCCTCCTGGAACTGAAGTCGCGCTTGATGCTCGCCGTGGACAGCGAGGAGCTGCTCGACATCGAGCCCGGCGAGGCGGCCGAGGAGCTGCTCGAACGAATGCTGCAAGCGCGCCGCTTCCGCTCCGCCTCGACGTACCTCTTGGAGCTGTTCGAACGCGAGGAGGGGGTGCGCTTCCGCAGTGCGCCGTTGCCCGCGCACCTGCGCAAGCTGGTCGCTCCGCCCAGCGATGGCTCCCAGGACCCGGCCGTGCTTGGCCAGGCGATCGGACGGCTCTTGCGCATGCCGCCCACGATCAGCCTGCGCCACATCTCGGTCCAGCGCGTCACCGTCGCCGAGCGCCTCGAGCGGCTGCGCGAGCTGCTCAGGGGAGGCCACTTCTCCTTCGAGGAGGCGGTGTGCGGCGAGGATCGCATGACCGTAGCCGTCACCGTATTCGCGCTCTTGGAGCTATACAAGCGCGGCGAGGCGTGGTGGGAGCAGGGTGAGAGCTTCGGCGAGATCGCCGTCCATGCGGTTGGCGCCGCCCCCCTGCGGGACACGGGCGAGCCGCGGCAGGCACGCGCCGGATGACCGGGGAGCCGGGGCAGGACGAGCCGGCGCTTGAGGATCGGCAGGCATCTGCCGATCAAGACGACATGCCTGTCACAGATGTCGAGCCAGAGCAAGCGAGCGGTCTCGCCCAGGACGAGGAGTTCGATGGCGCCAACGCCGACGGCGGCGTCGAACCCGCCGGTGAGGCGGTCGGCGAGGACAGTTCGGGTGCTGCCGTCGCCAGCGCGCTGGACATCGAGGGCTTGCCCGAGCCCGAGCCGCAGATCGTGCGCACGGTCGAAGCCCTGCTGTTCCTCGCGCCCGACCCGCTGAGCCCGCAGGAGCTGGCGGACGCGGGCGCAATCGAGGAGCTGGACGTGATCGCGGCGCTCGCGGAGCTGGCCGAACGCTACGCACCAGGCCACAGTGGCATCCATCTGCGCGAGCTGGGCGGCGGCTTCACGTTCGCAAGCGACCCCGAGACCGAGGACGCCGCCAGGCGCCTGTTCAGCCGCCCGCGCGCGTCCGTGCTGACGCCGGCGCAGGCGGAGACGCTGGCGATCGTCGCCTACCTGCAACCGGTCTCGCGTCCAGAGATCACCCGTATCCGCGGCGTGAGCGCCGATTCGGCCGCGTCGACGCTCCTGGAGCGCGGGCTCGTGGAAGAGTCCGGGCGCTCGCAGTTCGGCGCGGTCATGTACCGCACGACCACCCAGTTCCTCAAGCTCTTTGGACTGCGCTCGCTCGAGGAGTTGCCTGACATCGGGCAGTGGGACCCGAGTCCCGAGGAGCAGGCCGAGCTGCGCGACAGGTTGCTACGTGCAGGCGAGGCGCGAGCGGGCGGCGGGTCTCAACCCGAGCTTCAATAACGCGCTAGCCGCCTCCCAGGCTCTAATGGTGTCTCGGCACTGCTAGGTAGTGGCCGGGGCGCGTCCCCGTTCGACTCAGGCAGCACGCGCCGCGAGCTGCCCGCATGCCGCGTCTATGTCGCGGCCGCGCGTGAGGCGCACCGTTGCCGGGATACCGCGCGCCTCCAATGCGCCCTTGAAGGCGGCGATCGAGTCGCGACTGGACCCCTCGTAGGAGGAGTCGGTCGGGTTGAATGGGATCAGGTTGACCTTGAACATGTGCGGCTGATTGCTAGGCCCGCCCGCCCCGCGTGGCTTGGGGTGGGTGGGACTCAGGATCTTTGCGAGCGCCACGGCCTGCTCGTAGCGGTCGTTGACGCCCGCCAGCATCACGTACTCGACGAACACCCGCCGGCGCTTTCGCTCGTAGAAGGCTCTGCAAGCATCGATCACATCGGTGAGCGGATAGCGCTTGTTGACGGGCATCAGCTCGCTGCGCAAAGCTTCGTCGGCCGCGTGTAGGGAGAGGGCGAGACGCAGCGGCATATCCTGCTCGGTGAGCGCTTCGATGCCAGGAATCCAACCAACCGTGGAGATGGCGGTGCGGCGATGCGTTATGCCGACGTCGGGCAGCCTCTCGCAAGCGCTGAGCACGTTCTCGAGGTTGAGCATCGGCTCGCCCATGCCCATGAATACGCAATGGTCGATCGCCGTCATACGCCTGAAGTGAAGTGCCTGCTCGACGATCTCAGAGTTCGTGAGGTTGCGCCCGAACTTCATCTGGCCTGT
>DATMPT010000329.1:0-4091 GCA_035567355.1 Solirubrobacteraceae bacterium | reverse complement strand
CCTCCTGCTCGGCCCTCTCTGCTCGGCCCTCCTGCTCGGCCCTCTCTGCTCGCGCCCTCCCTGATCGCTCGGCCCTCCATGCTCGCTCGGCCCTCCCTTCACAAGCATTCGGCTTCTCCCTGGCGGCGTTTGGTACCCGCTAGCCTGCTCATAGTGGGAATCGAGAGCCCCGTCCATCTGCTTTTCCTAGCCGCTGTCGCCTTGATGGTGCTGGGTCCCAAGCGTCTGCCCGAGCTGGCGCGCGCCTTGGGCAAGGGCATCCGCGAGTTCCGCGAGTCGATCGACGTTGGCTCCAAGGACGAGGAGAAGTAGATCCGCTCCAGCGGATAACGTCCGCCGGTGCGCTTGATCGTCGCCCGCTGTGAGGTCTCCTATATCGGCCGCACCACCACCGTCCTGCCGGAAGCGGTGCGTCTTTTGATGTGCAAGGGCGACGGTACGTTCATGGTGTGGGCCGACGGTGGCTCGCCAAACGTCAAGCCCTTGAACTGGATGACCCCGCCCACGGTGCTCTCCGAGCAGCGCCATCCCGACGGGACGCTCACGCATCTCCTCGTGCGCAAGCAACGCGACGACGAGCGCTTGGAGATCGCGATAGCCGAGGTCTTCGCCGACGTCGATCACGAGCTCGACGTGCTCGTCTCTTTGGAGAAGGAAGGCCTCGAGCGTGAACTGCAGGAGCTCTTGGCCGACGCACCCCACTGGTGCGGCGAGGGCTTTCGCCTCGTACGGCGCGAGTGGCCCACCGACATCGGCCCGGTCGACCTCATGTGTCGCGATACGCAGGACGAGTGGATCGCGGTCGAGATCAAGCGCGTCGCCACGATGGAGTCGGTCGAGCAGCTCAGGCGCTACTTGGAGCGCATCCGCCTCGACCCGGCGATGGCTTCGTGTCGCGGCGTGCTCGTCGCGAAGTGGGTCAAGCCACAGGCGCGCGTCCTCGCGGCATCGCGGTCCATCGACTGCGTGGAGATCGACGTGGAAGTCCTGCGCGGCAAGCGCGAGCCCGAGCTGCGCTTGTTTGCGGCATAGCCTGCTCGCGGCGCGCGACCATCGCGCAGGTGGGCGCGCGCTTTGGCCGGTACTCTCACGCGGATGAGCTCCCCAGACGAAGCCCCCGTCCTCACCGAGGAAGCCCCCGTCCTCACCGAGCACCGCGAGGGCGTGCTCTTGATCACGCTCAACCGCCCCGACGCGCGCAACGCGGTCAACCTGGCCGTGGCCCAGGGCATCGCCGCCGCGCTGGACGAGCTCGACGGGGACGCTTCGCTCAGCGTGGGTGTCTTGACCGGCGCCGGCAAGGGCTTCTGCGCCGGCATGGACCTCAAGGCGTTCATCACCGGCGAGCGCCCTTGGGTGGGGGATCGAGGCTTCGCCGGGATCGTGCGGCGCGGCCCCGTCAAGCCTTTGATCGCCGCCATCGAGGGCTTCGCGGTCGCCGGTGGCCTGGAGATGGCGCTCGCCTGCGACCTGATCGTCGCCGCCCGCGGCGCCAAGCTGGGCATCCCCGAGGTCAAGCGCTCCTTGGTGGCCGCCGGCGGGGCCTTGCTGCGCCTACCGCGCTCCCTTCCCTACAACGTCGCGATGGAATTGGCGCTGACGGGCGAACCGATCCTCGCCGAGCGCGCTTGCGAGCTTGGCCTGGTCAACCGCCTGGCTGAGCCGGGCGCGGCGGTTGAGGTGGCCCTGGCTTTGGCAAGCGACATCGCCGTCAACGCGCCCTTGGCCTTGGCTGCCTCCAAGCGCATCCTGCAAGGGCAGTGGGATTGGTCGTCTGAGGAGATGTGGGAGGCCCAGAGCGCCATCTCCGACCCGGTCTTCACCTCCGAGGACGCCCGTGAGGGCGCCACCGCTTTCGCCGAGAAGCGCCCGCCGGTCTGGCGCGGTCGCTAACCGCGAGCTTTGCGCTTGCGTTTGCGCTGGCGCCATATCGCCATGAACCTACGCCACAGTGTCATCTAGCGTCCTCCCGTGTCTTCATCTAGCGCTCTCCTGGCGTCTTTTTCGGGTACTGCGACACCGGCACGCCCAAGTCCAGGGCGGTCCTCACGATCCTGCTCTGCTCGGCGGCGTGCGCGGCCGGGTAGCCCTCGCCCGGGCTTGCCCGCTCCGGGCGACCCACGAATCCGAAGTGGATGTTCTCCGGCATGATCTGCATCAGGCGCGGGAACATGTGTGCACGCGCACCCATGTTGCGCGGCTCCTCCTGCACCCACACGACCTCCTCCAGCTTCGGATAGCGGCCCATCAGCTCCTTGATGTTGCGCTCGGGAAATGGATAGAGCAGCTCCACCCGGCCGATCGCGACGCGCTCGTTGCCCTGGCGCTCTGAGTGCCCGGCGAGGTCGTAGTAGATCTTGCCGGTGCACAACGCCAGTCGCGTTACCGCCTCGTCGACGACGCCGGCCTCGGCGAGCACCGGCTCAAAACGCGACTGCTCCGCCAGGTCCTCGACCGTGTTGGTGGCTTGGGGGAGGCGCAGCAGCGACTTCGGCGTCATGATCACGAGTGGGCGCTGCTTTGCGATCAATGCCTGGCGCCGCAGCAGATGGAAGTACTGGGCCGGTGTCGTCAGGTTGGCGACCCTCATGTTCCCCTCGGCGGCCAGTGCCAAGAAGCGCTCCAAGCGAGCCGAGGAGTGCTCGGGGCCCGAGCCCTCATAACCGTGAGGGAGTAGCAGCGTCAAACGCGAGGTTTGGCCCCACTTGGCAAGACCGGATGAGATGAACTGGTCGACGATCACCTGCGCCGAGTTGACGAAGTCGCCGAACTGCGCCTCCCACAGCACGAGCGTCTCGGGCGCCTCTTGGCTGTAGCCGTACTCGAAGCCCATGCACGCGAGCTCTGAGAGGGGGCTGTTGTGCAGCTCCATCGGGGCGAGTGCCTCGGGCAGGGACTGGATCGGGCAGAATGCCTGGCCTGTCTTGGCGTCGTGGAGCACGAGGTGGCGCTGGCTGAAGGTGCCCCGCTCGGTGTCCTGGCCGGTGAGCCTGACGGGCGTGCCCTCAGTCAACAGCGAGGCGAACGCGAGCGCCTCGGCGTGGGCCCAATCGATGCGTGCGGGCGCCTTCTCTGCACCGGTCCCGGGCGCCCGGCCGCCACTCTCCCCGAGCGCCTCGCGCCGGCGCTCGAGCTGCTTGACGAGCTTGGGGTGCACCGTGAACCCGTCCGGCGTCCTCAGCAGCTCCTGCCCCAGCTCGCGCACCCGCGAGGCGGCCACCGCGGTGTCCACCTCTGGGCTGGGGGAACGGTCGAGCTGATACTCGCCGGTGCTCTGCTCCACCGTCCCGTGCTCCGCCGCGGCGGCGATCCGAGCCCTCAGGCGCTGGTGCAGGAGCGTCAGGTTGTCCCACACCTCCTGCCCCGTTCGCTCGACGTCCTCGCGACTGACGACGCCATCGCTGACGAGCTGGTCGGACCACAGTTCGTATACACGCTTCTTGGTCTTGATCTTGGCGTACATCTCCGGCTGGGTGTAGGCGGGCTCATCGGACTCGTTGTGGCCGAAGCGCCTGTAGCCGATCAGGTCGATCAACACGTCGTGGCCAAACTCCTGGCGGAAGGCAAACGCAAGTCGCACGGCGCTCATACAGGCCGGCACGTCGTCGGCGTTCACATGGATGATCGGCACGTCGAAGCCCTTGGCCAGGTCCGAAGCCCAGCGCGTGGAGCGGGCGTCGTCGGGGTCGGTCGTGAAGCCGACCTGGTTGTTCATGATCAGATGCACCGTGCCACCGACCTGGTAGCCGTCAAGCGCCTGCAGGTTGAGCGTCTCGGCCACCACGCCCTGGGCGGGGAAGGAGGCGTCGCCGTGGATCACGATCGGCACGGCGGCGTTCGTGTCCTGTTGGCAGCGGGGCCCTGTACGCGAGGTTTGGGCGGCGCGCGTGGCGCCCTCGACCACCGCGGAGACGTACTCCAGGTGGCTAGGATTGGACTCCAGGTTGACCCTGATCGTGCCGCCGTCGGGCAGCTTGTAGGAGCCCTGCGTGCCGTGGTGGTACTTCACGTCGCCGGTCCCGCCCTGGGGGATCGTCGTGACGGCTTCGAGCGTGGAGGCACCCTCGAACTCCGCGAAGATCGTCTCGTAC
>DATMPT010000328.1:0-8916 GCA_035567355.1 Solirubrobacteraceae bacterium | reverse complement strand
CGTCGGGCGCCTGCTGCGGCTGACGAGCCTCGATGAGCTCCCGCAGCTATGGAACGTACTGAGGGGCGACATGAGCCTCGTGGGCCCGCGACCACTGGTCGTCGAGGAGGACAGGATGGTCGACGACTGGGCGCGCGGACGACTGGATCTCACCCCGGGTGTCACGGGACTGTGGCAGGTCCTCGGTCGCACAAGCATCCCGTTCGAGGAGATGGTCAAGCTCGACTACCTGTATGTGACGAACTGGTCCCTGTGGGGGGACGTGCGGTTGATGCTGCGCACGCTGCCAGTCGTGCTGCGGCGTCGTGGGGCGAACTAGGACGTAGACCGCGATGGCAACCGTACTCGTGACCGGCGCTGCCGGCTTCATCGGCTCACACTTGGCCCAGAGATGTCTGGCCGAGGGGCACCGCGTGCTTGGAATTGACGCATTCACCAGCTATTACGACCCAGAGCTTAAGCGTGCGAACGTCGCGCACCTAGAGGATAATCCGTTGTGGACGTTTCTTGAGGGAGATCTCGTGAATCTGGACCTGGTCTGCCTTCTGCAGGGGGTCGATGTTGTTTTTCACCTCGCAGCCCAGGCTGGCGTGCGATCGAGCTGGGGCGAGACCTTTGGCTCGTATGTCGACAGCAATGTGACCGCGCTACAGAGACTGCTTGAGGCATCGCGCTCCGCCCCGCTGGAACGCTTTGTATTCGCATCGTCATCGTCTGTGTACGGTGACGCCGAGCGACTTCCCACGAATGAGAACGCGTCCCTCCAACCGATCTCGCCGTACGGTGCCACGAAGGCGCTGGGTGAGTACCTCTGTCGTCTCTACTACCGCAGCCACGGGTTACCCACAGTGATGCTCCGTTATTTCACCGTCTACGGGCCGCGTCAGCGCCCGGACATGGCCTTCAACAAGCTAATCCGAGCCGCATTGACCCGCGAGGAGATCGTCATCTACGGCGACGGTGACCAGACCCGCGATTTCACGTTCGTCAGCGACGCGGTCGGTGGAACGATCGCCGCTGCGGCGGACGGGCATCCCGGTGCGGTCTACAACCTCGGCGGCGGCGCCAGGACCTCGATGAATGAGGTACTCGAGATGATCGCGGATCTCACCGGGGAGGAACTCACCGTCCGGCGAGTGGCGGCCCAGGCCGGTGACGCCCGCGATACTGCCGCCGACACGAGCAAGGCTCGCGCACAACTAGGCTTCGCTCCCTCCCGTGCGCTCTACGAGGGCCTGAGCGACCAGGTCGCCTGGCATCGAAGCGAGGGACTACCTGTGGCGACGGCGTCCGCGCTAGACAACTGACCACGCGACCAAGCGCAAGACCGAAGGTCAGAGAGAATCATCCACATCTGGCTCGACATGGCCAATTCGCCCCATCCGGTCCTACTCGGACCGGTGGCGCGGGAGCTGCAGGCCCGCGGACATACCGTGATCGTCACGACTCGCGACCACGCTCAGACGCGCGACTTGACTCTGTCTATATGGCCGGATGCGACGATCGTCGGCGGCGAGAGTCCAGGGTCCCGGTGCGCAAAGGCCACGGCGATCGCACGTCGGGTATTGGGGCTTTGCAGGGTGCTCGCGCGGATCAAGGTCGACGCTGCGGCATCTTTGGGATCCTACGCGCAGATCGTGGCTGCCCGCAGGCTCGGCATTCCAGTCCTGACATTGATGGACTACGAGCATCAGCCCGTCAACCACCTGAGCTTTAGGCTGGCGCAGCGTCTCGTCGTCCCCAGGGTGTTCCCCGCGGAGCGGCTGAGGCATTATGGCGCCCGTGACGAACGTGTGGCGAAGTTCGAGGGATTCAAGGAGGAGCTGTACCTCGACGAGGTCGACTCAGCTCCCGACCCGATCGAGATCGACAATGGCAGGAGCCTAGCGGTGTTCCGTCCTCCGCCGGAGGGCGCCCTCTACCACCAAAAGGGCAACCCTCCATTCGATCTGATGCTGCGCAACGCGATTGAGCGTGAGGATGTCCAGGTCGTCGTTCTTCCTCGGATAGCGCATCAGCGAAGCCGGTACTCCGAGATGGCAGGGGTGCACGTGCCGGAGCGAGCGATCGATGGCCTCGCCCTCCTGCGGTCAGCTGACACCTTCGTGGGAGCAGGAGGAACGATGTGTCGGGAGGCGGCACTTCTCGGAGTTCGAGCCTACACGATGTTCGCTGGGCGGCTCGCGGCTGTCGATGCTGCACTCATCCAAGAAGGCCTCTTGCGTGACCTTCGCGGTCACGACTCAACGAGCGTCGATTGGACTCCCAGAGACCACCGCGACATTGAGCGGGCGCGTCAGCGACGGCATGAGCGGGGACTCGAGCTGCGCAGCTGGTTGATCGCTCGCATCGAGGAACTCGCATAGTGCACGACCACGCCAAAAAGCGACTAGTCACAATGGAGAAAGAGTCGCCAGGTGCAGAACGCGTGCTGGTTGTAACTAACCTTTGGCCGACGGAGGACGAGCCGACGTACGGCATCATGGTTCGTCGCCAGGTCGAGTCGCTGTGGGAGCAGGGCGTCCCCATCGACGTGCTGTACGTGCGCGGCGTAGAGTCGCCGCTCGCCTACCTGTCCGGTGCCGTACTCATGCTCGCGTGGAGCCTGAAGCCCCGCCGCCGATATCGGCTCGTTCACGCTCACGGCGGCGAGACACTGTTGGCCGCCCGATTCTACGTGCGGGCGCCGCTGCTCGTTTCGTTCATGGGAGCGGACTTGCTGGGTGCGACCCGCGAGGATGGCTCACTCGGGCGACGCTGGCTGCTTCGCACGCGCGTGATCCGACACCTCTCGCGCTTGGCACGAGCTTCCATCACAAAGTCGGCGGAGATGGAGGCCGTCCTGCCGTCGCGGGTGCAGCGACACAACACGGTCATGCCAAATGGCGTCGATCGCCGCCTGTTCGCGCCGCTGCCGCAGGTCGAGGCACGCGCGGAGCTCGGCTGGGATGTGGATGAGCGCGTAGTCCTGTTCGTCGGCCGGACGCGGGTGCCACGTAAGCGGTTCGGCCTCGCTCGCCAGGCCTGCGAGCAGGCTCAACGCACACTTGGACCGATCCGACTCCACGTCGCGCAGGGTGTGAATCCGGAGCAGATACCTATCCTCATGAGCGCCGCCGATTGCCTGCTGCATCCAGCGGCCAGCGAGGGCTCGCCGAACGTGGTCAAGGAGGCGCTGGCCTGCGACCTGCCCGTAATCGCGACGCCCGTGGGCGATATTCCGCTGCTCCTCGACGGCGTCAAGGAGTGTCGAACCTGCCCGCCAACGGTCGACGCACTCGGTGCCGCACTTATCGACTGCTTGACCTACCGCCGGCGCAGCGACGGTCGGGAGAAGACGAAGTGGCTCGCGCACGATTACATCGCTGCAGCACTAGTGGCGCTGTACGACGAGCTCGACGCTACGACGAGCGGGGCGTAGAACCGGGCAGGGGTCAGTCAGGCTCACGGTGGGCCACCGCGACGAGGTCGCGGTCCTCCAGCAGCGGAGACTCGACGACCTCTCGATGCCAGTACTCCAGTTGCAGAAGGACCCAAAGTCGCAGCGAATGGTCGGCTTCGGCGGCCTGATGCTCGCGGATCATTTTCTCGACGGCCTCGGGGAAGACGTAGGCCTTGCTGCGCGCGCCAGGATCCAGCAGTACTTCAGCGGGGAGGTCCTTCAGCTCATCGCGAAACCAGTGCAATAGCGGAACGCCGAATCCCATCTTCGGACGGTCCAAGATCGTGTCTGGGATCACGCCCCGCAGCGCCGACTTGAGGATTCGCTTGCCCTGCATGCCGTGCAGCTTGAGGTGAGCGGGCAGCGAGGCCGCGAACTCCATGAGCTGGTGATCCAAGAAGGGCGAGCGCGCCTCCACCGAATGGGCCATGGTGGCGATGTCCATCTTCACGAGCAGGTCGCCCGGTAGGTAGCTGTGAACATCCACGTCGAGCATCCGATCGATGCGGGCGGTCGCTGTGGAGGCCGCCCAACGATCGGTGAGCAGGCTGTTCGCCCGCCAATCCCCCAACGAGCGCGCGAACTGGGGCGTGAACGTGCGGCCGTGCATGGTCGCGTGAAACGATGACATCCAGTGTGCGTAGCGATCTCGTTCATCCATCGCGATCGTGAGGGCCAGCCGCTGGATTCGCGTGCGGTTGCTGTTGAGCCGATCGCCCTCTCCCAGGGGTCGCACGAGGTGGGGGATCAA
Source organism: Solirubrobacteraceae bacterium (assembly GCA_035567355.1). Lineage (GTDB taxonomy): Bacteria > Actinomycetota > Thermoleophilia > Solirubrobacterales > Solirubrobacteraceae > Palsa-744. The sequence continues at coordinate 4,723 of DATMPT010000328.1, read as the reverse complement.
GCGTCGCAGCGGTCGCGGCAGCCAGTCGAAGCGGGCCGGCAGCGAGCTCCCCACGTAGCGGCGATATCCGCCGAAGCTCTCGTCTCCACCATCGCCGTTCAGCGCGACTGTCACGTGGCGTGCGGTGAGTTCGGCGAGGTAGAAGCTCGGGATCGCGGACGGGTCGGCGAACGGCTCGCCGTAGTGACACGCCAGCTTGGGGATGACGCTGCTCAATGCCTCGGGCTCGACTTGGAACTCGTGGTGGTCGGTGGAGAAGCGCTCAGCGACTATGCGCGCATAACGGAGCTCGTCGAAGTCTTGGGCACCGAACCCGATCGAGAAGGTCTTTACGGGCTCCGACATCTGATGGGCCATTGCCGCGACGACAGCGCTTGAGTCGATCCCGCCCGAGAGGAACGCCCCCAGCGGCACCTCGCTTATGAGGCGCAGCCGGGTTGCCTCCCACAGCAGCTCCCGCAGCTGCTCCTCGAGCTCCGGTTCGGGGGCGTTGTCGAGCTTGTGCTCGTAGTCCAGCGCCCAGTACTCCGACGTGCTGTGACCGTCCGCTGTGAACCGCACAGTCGTCGCTGGCGGTAGCTTCTCGACACCCGCGAACGCACACAGCGGATCGGGCACATACTGGAAGGTGAGATAGTTGGCGAGGGCGAGCTGGTTGGGCGTCCGCTCGACCTCTGGGTCCTGAAGCATCGCCATCATCTCCGATGCAAACCACACGGTGGCGCCTCGTCGGGACCAGAACAGAGGCTTCTTCCCGACTCGATCGCGCCCAAGCAGAAGCTCGCGCCGTCGAGAGTCCCAGACCGCGAAGGCGAACATGCCTCTCAGGCGCTCAACCATGCGCTCGCCCACCTCCTCGTATAGGTGCACAAGCACCTCGGTGTCGGCACGCGATGAGAAGGTGTGGCCGCGTCCCAGGAGTTCAGCTCGCAGCGCCTGGAAGTTGTAGATCTCACCGTTCATCACGACCGCGATCGAGCGGTCCTCATTGAACATCGGCTGGTCGCCTCCGGCGACGTCGATAATCGCGAGCCTTTGCATTCCTATGGCGACACCATCAGTCACGTACGTCCCGCGCGATGACGGGCCGCGATGACGCATCGCGTGGCACATGCGGTGCAACAGCGCAGCGTCGACCGGCCCGTCGAAGTTGATCTTGCCGACTATTCCGCACATGGACTCCCCACATCAACGTCAACGAGCGCCAGCTCTTGCGCGGAGGATCGCCGTGGAAGAACTCGATTGTCCGGTCCGTTGGATTCGTGGGACGTCATGACCGCTACATGGACACGCTAGGCCTACAGTCGCAGCAAGTCGCACAAGGCGAGCGATTCGAGTTCGGCAAGAACTGGAGTGGCTTTCTATCGGTGCTCAACGACGACCGAATCAGCCAGGCTCGCCTGTCCCTCCAAGAGATGCTGCAGACGGAGTCGCTAACCAACCTGAGCTTCCTCGACGTCGGCTCGGGAAGTGGCCTCTTCTCACTTGCTGCGGCGCAGCTTGGCGCCCGAATCGTGCACTCCTGTGACTTCGACCCGGACAGCGTCGGATGCGCCCAGGAGCTCAGACGTCGGTACGCCGCCCATATCGACCGGTGGACGATCGAGCACGGCAGCGTGCTTGATCGCCGATACGTTGAGTCACTCGGCGAGTGGGACGTCGTGTACTCCTGGGGTGTCCTGCATCACACCGGTGACATGCTGACCGCGATGGATAACGTCGCCCTGCCGGTCGCCCCGGGCGGTCACCTGTTCATCGCGATCTACAATGACCAGGGCCGGGCCAGTCGTCGCTGGAGGCAGATCAAGCGGACATACAACGCATTGCCTCCGGCCTTACGCGCACCGTTTGTGGCTGCCACGATGGCGCCATTCGAGCTGCGCTCGGCGCTCGGTGCGACCGCTCAGCTCAACCCGCAGGCCTATCTTCGGAAGTGGACGGAGTACAAGCGCTCGCGCGGCATGAGCCGCTGGCACGACCTCGTCGACTGGTGCGGTGGTTACCCGTATGAGCCTGCGACTCCGGATGTCGTCGTCGACTTCTTCGGCCAGCGCGGATTCGCTCTCACCAAGATAAAGACTCGCCTGGGTGGCTGGGGTTGCAATGAGTTCGTGTTCACGAATGGAACTTGAGCCCGATAGAGACCGAACGCTTGGGCCGCTGTGTCGGTGACGTTGGCTCGGGCTCGCCGGATGCTGATTGTGGATTTCGCGAGCCTCCTAGACGTCAGCCGCGCTACGCGCCCGACATCAGCTGCGCGTTGTAAATCGCCCTTTTCGCGTCGCTCGTATGTTGGACCCGTTGGCACGTGCGTAGCCCAAGTCCTCGGCGTGTGCCTACTCGGCACGATCTTGGCCTACGTCATGGTGAGCGGCACCGCGACTGCCGCGTTTGGAGTGGTGCTCCTGCCAAGCCTATGTTACGTGCTCACCCGGAGGCTCGGAGGCCTCGTAGCGGGGCTCACGCTTATCTTGTTACTTCCGTCATGGTACACGCTTGGCCCTGCGCAGGCAGGCGTTATGCGGATCGCGTGCTTGTGTGCTTTGGCGACCGTGCTACTAACGCGTCAGCCCCGCCTGACATGGATTGATGTGACCCTGGTGGGGTTCATCGCGATCTTGTTCCTTGGTTGGGTGTTGCAGGACAATCAGGCGCATGCGGGCAGGATCATGCTGAACGAGATCCAGGCGGTCGCTTTCTTTATCGCAGCTCGGACGGTTCCAGCCCGGTCCACACCTGACGTCATGCGCTTCGTCTACTTCGCCGGAGCGCTCGGCGCGCTAACCGTCCTCTACGAGCTGAGGGTGGGTCATGTGGTCTTTCTCGATCCAAGCCGTTATTACTGGAATGGCGGTGGCTTGCTGTTCCGTCCCGGCGGCATCTTTGGTAGCCCACCGGCAGCCTCGACAGTGCTCACGCTTACAGCATTGTGCGGGATGCCAAGCATGCAGCAGTTACGCGGATGGAAGCGCGGCTTCGCGCGGTTGTGCATGGCAATCACGCTTGGGGCCGTTGTCGCGACCTTCACCCGAACGGCGTTCATCGCTGTTGCCGTAGGCCTGGTCGCCTACCTGTGGCTGTCACGATCTCCGATGCTGAGACCTCAGCGCGTGCTGGTCGGGCTGCTCCTAGTCACGTTGGGCTTCGCATTCGTTCTCCCGAGACTCGAAAAGGAAGCGACGTTCCAAGAGGGTGTCTTGCGCCCAGGCACGTTTGCTGCCCGGGTAGGTTATTGGCAGCTTGCGATACCGATCGCCACGTCTAGCGCCCATAATCTTGTCGTCGGGATTGGCAGCGAGGCATTGGAGATCCCCGCGCTAGGCGGATCGGCGCCCTCGGAGATCGCGTCGTCCCCAGTTCTCATTCAGCACGGCACCCACAATCAGTATGTGCTCACGTTGCTGGAGCAAGGATTGGTCGGGCTGGTTGCAATGTGCGCTTGGTTAGCAGCGAGTGTCGGGACGGCTTGGCGCCGCGCGCGGACAGGACGCGATCCCTACGTGGCCGCCTTGGCCGCCGGCATGTTGGCCGTCACTATCACGATGTTGACTGACAACGTGATGCTCAGTGGACCCAGCCTGGCAATAGCGTTCTTGATCGCTGGGCTTATTGTCGCGTCTCGACGCTCGGGCTCGACTGAAGACCCGGTTTAGGCTCCGTTACTGATGTCATGGAATCGGTCATGCGACAGGTCTGGCGGGTCGGCCCGGCAGGCCGGCGATCCGACGCGACGATCTCGTACCACTGCATGGCCACCGACTCTGGCGCGTGCTCGCGGCGGAGATAAGTGCGGCACCGTTTGGACACTTCGGCCTGGTCATGACGCGTCCTCCACATCTCCTCGGCGAGTTGCGTCAGGCGCGCCATCGAGCCGCCGGCGAAACCCCCGAGGCCGTGCCGTTCGACGACACCACCCGGATCGTGTGTGAGGACCAGCGCTGGAACTCCGCGTGCCCAGCCCTCGAGAAGCACGTTCGGCATTCCCTCGTAGTCGGCCGTGTTGACCACGGCTACGGCTTCGTCGATGAGCGGGGCGAGCTCTGCACGTGGCCGGGGTTCGAGGAGCTCGAGGTTAGGCAGTTCGCGAGATGCCTGCTCCACCGCCTTGTAGAGGGTGCGGCCCCGCTCGCTGTGGGGGCTGGGCACGCCGACCATGACGAGGCGCGCGTCCGGGCGATCGCGTGCGAGCCGCACGAACGCAAGCGGCTGCTTGTAGCTGATGATGCGCCCAATCCACAGGAACGAGTTCGGCTCCCGGGCGCGAGCTGGCGCCTCCTCGGCAATGCTCTTGATGAGCACGGCAGGCCGACCTACGCGGCGTTCGCACAGCGGCAGCTGCTCCTCCGTCTGCACGACGATGTCGTTGGCGAGCCGCAGCCCGAGGTGGAAAAGGGTGCGGTCCCTCCGCTTTAACAGGACCTCATCGACGTCAAAGTCGATCACGCTGGCGCTCGAGTAGACAAAACGGCGTCGTGTTGCGCGAGCGTAAAGCGCGACGATCCCGGCGTCTACGCCATATGCGCGCTTGACGATTACCGCAGCATTTGCACGGTGCAGCGTGCGCCAGATCCTAACCGCCTCCTTGATCTTCCCCGTCAGCGGACCGTGTGGGTCGTACGCCGGGCGGCCCACGATCACGACCCCGTCGACCTCTGCGGGCAGACCCTCAGGCAGGCGGTGAGCAACGAGGGCCACCCGGAGCCCGAAGCGCACAAGCTGTCTG
>DATMPT010000327.1:0-9756 GCA_035567355.1 Solirubrobacteraceae bacterium | reverse complement strand
AAGCCGTCTACACCGGTTCGATTCCGGTCGTCGCCTCTTTGATAATCGCCAGCCAGCGCGAACTATCGCATGTGCGCGAGCCCGGCAGCTAACCCTGTAGGCGCCCTGCGACGAAGTCGGATGGTTCGTTGACAGCTCGGTGTCGCGAGCCCTCGCTCAGCTGCGGACGCTGGGTGTAGCGGCTTGGGCTACGCGGCGTCCGAGGTCACACACCTGCTCGTCGGAGAGGTGGTCGACGGCGAGGCCCGCCTGCTGGAGCTCGCGACGGACATTCACAGTGGCTAGGACGGTGTCGATCGCCGTCCCCAGTTTTGTCAGCGCGCGGCTGACGAGTGGGTCGTCGAGCGAGGTCATCCCGTCTTGAGCGGGCTTCAGCAGCCACGTTCGGAGCGCCTCTGCCTCGCTCAGGACGAGGTCGAGAGTGAGCGTGGGCTCGTGATCGGCGTCGCCGATGCCTTCGCTGGTCTGCTCGATTGCTTGATCGGTTGTCAGGTCGGTGGGGCTCACGGTGACAGGCTCGTTTGGGGATGACTCCAAGCGCCGCGAAGGGTGGGAGCCGGGTGGTCCTTGTATCGACGGCGGCAGGGCCATACTTGAGCGGGAGATCCGGTAGTCGTCCGAGGCGGCTCTAAGCACGATCTTCCTCATCGCCGTCGGCGCGATCATCCGGCGTGACGTTTTACGTGTCTGGCGTGTCACGTCCAGCGACCGGCCTGATCCTCATCATCGCTGGCATCGTCGGCGTCGTGCTGTCGCTGATCTACATGGCCACCGCTCGACGCCGAACAGTCGATGGGCCCTACGAAGACCCGCGCCTCTAGCATCGTAGTGGTGCCCTGTGAGCAAGCGCCGCAGAGGTCGGCGGGCTCAGCTTCAGACGCCGTGGACGCCGTTACTCCAGCGCCACCAAGAGCCATCACGCTAGACGTCTTCCGTCAGCCGAGTAGTCGCCCAGAACCCAATTCGAGCCAGCTATAGGAGGAACTGTGAGCACCGGAACGATCATCGCAATCGCTGTTGGCGCCGTGGTGATGCTACCTGGAGAGCCGGCCGCTCGCCAGTGCGAGGGTGCAGTTCTACAACGGCCAGGTCCGCGAGCTGTCTTGCCTGCACTCCTGCGATCAGGCTCCCATGCCCGCCGAGCTCGATGGCGACGCCACCTCAAACTAGCCGCTCCGTGCCCGGCAGGAGGGGAGCCTGCTGTTTGTGCCGCAGATGGGAGCGGCGCGGCTCAGTCCGGGTATTCGTCCTTGCGCCAGGCGCGAGGCTCCTCGGGCGGGTCCTTGGGCGTTCGCTCGAGCAGGAACGAGTTGTACGGTGCGACGAACCGATCGGGCGCCATGACCGTGTAGGTGTGGTACACGGTTCCGTTCTCGCGTGCGAAGGCGATGAAGCTCGGGCCCTCGCGCAGGCCGTCCTCGAGCTTGGCGCCGACCTGCCGCCCCCAGTCCTCCAGCCACTCGGGGGCGTTGTCGATCATCCCCTTCACCTCGGGGATCTCCTGCGCCTGCTCCTCCGTCATGGCCAGGCCGAAGTCGAAGGCGAAGTCGGTGTTGTACGTCGACACGTACGGAAACTGCCAGCCCATCCTCTGCTTGTACGCGGTCAGCCGCTCGATCGGCGCGCGCGAGAAGCAGATCAGCGTCACGTCGCGGTGATTGAGATGCACGCGCGTGGCGTCGAGCTCATCCCCCAGGTTCGAACATCCGGGGCACGCGCCGAGCTCGTAGTCGGGCCCGAACATGATGTTGTAGGCCAGCAGCTGCGAGCGCCCGTCAAAGAGCTCGGCGAGCGTCTTCTTCCCGTCCTCGGTGTCGAACCGGTACTCCTTCTCCACCGGAACCCAGGGAAGCTCACGCCTCTGCTCGGTCGCCTTCTGGCCGAGCTTGGTGTGCTCGGCCTCGAGCTTGGCAAGCTCATCGCGGGCCGCCTGCCATTCCCCGCGCGTTCCTACCTTGTGGCTAGGCATCTCTTTGCCTCCTTGTGTGCGTCGTCAATGGGCCCATTCTGGTCGGGCCAGTCAAACATACGATCCTCCAATGGCTGAAAACTCATCGCTGCTCGCAACATCTTGATTACCCGGCCTCGTATGGGTTGAGCGCCAGCGCGGCGCGGAGTAGCGTTATTTGCCGTGCCTGGTTGACGTTGGCCACCGATGAGGCAGAAATAAGTCATCATGGAGTCATGGCCGAACACAGGATTGGGACGCAGGAGGAGTGGCAGGCCGGGCGCGACGAGTTGCTGAAGGAGGAGAAGGAGCTCACCCGCCGCGGCGACGAGCTAGCCAGAAAGCGCCGCGAGCTGCCTTGGGTGCCGGTTGAGAAGGGGTACACCTTCGACACCAGCGAGGGCACGAAGACGCTCGCCGATCTCTTCGAGGGCCGCTCCCAGCTGCTCGTCTACCACTTTATGTTCGGGCCGCCCTACGAGGCGGGCTGTCCTGTCTGCTGCTCCATCGCGGACACGCTCGATCCCCAGGTCGTCCACTTGAAGGCCAGGGATGCCACGCTGCTGCTCGCCTCCCGCGCACCGCTGGAGAAGCTCCTGGCCTTCAGGGAGCGGATGGGCTGGGCATCGACTGGGTCTCGAGCGGCGGCAACGACTTCAACCGCGACCTCGGCTTCCTGCATACAGAGGACGAGCTGAAGCCGTTCCTGGAGCGCGACATCCCGGCCACCGTCGAGCAGAACGCGCGCATGTGCGGGACGGACGTGGCAGGGTACGTCTCCGAGCGACCGGGCCTGAGCGTGTACGCGCTATCGAACGGGACCGTCTACCGGACCTACATAACGACCGCCCGCGGCCTCGAGCCCGCAATGGCCTACTACGGGCTGCTGGACCGGACGCCGGAGGGTCGCCACGAGAGCGCCACAGAGCCGCTGTGGGTGCGGCGCCACAACGAGTACTAGCAGGCACGCTAAAGCGATGGCGCTGCCGGCGGCGGCGAAAGTGATTGCGAACGACGGGTGACCGCCGCCCGTTCGGTGGGCGGCGGTCACACATGATCGTTTAGAGGTTGAATTCCGTGAGCATGCTGTTCGCCGTGAGAGCTTCGCCGAGCGCGGGGACACCGAGCAGCTGCTCGGTGCTGGCGAGCAGCGAGTAGTGGTTGAAGAGGGTCGCCGACTGAGTGCCGGGTGCCGTGCTTGGGCTGACGACGATCGTCGCTACATGGCAGCCGACGTCTGTCGTGTTGGTGGCGCATTCGCTTGAGGTGCCACCCTCACCCTCGTCCCATGTGATTACGAGGGCGACTGTGCCGCTTTGATACTCGCTGGAGCTCAAGATCAGTGGGACGTTCGCTTGCAGCCACGCGTCGCCCTGGGCGATTGTGCCGTCGTGCATGTCGTCGATCACGTTCGGCGTTATGAACGAGAACGCCGGCAGCGTCCCACCGGCTAGGTCGCCAGCGAGTTGCGTGTAAGGCACGTCCTTGCTCGCGCATTCACTCAGCGTCGTGTAGTACGGCGGCGGATTGTGACGCACCGCGTACTCACCCGCGTTCTTGTGATCGCAATTCGTGGGCATCGACTCCTCGTACGCCTTCCAGCTCGGCATCTGAGCAAAGATACTCGGCGCCTTTGTGCTGCACTTGCGTGAGGGGCTACAATCGGAGGTGAACTTCGTGATTTCCGCGAGTCCCAACCCTGACGTCCCGGCTATGTAGTTGGGGAGGCTCGGGTGACTGATGTTGTGATAGTTGGTGGCCAGCCCGCACTCCCCGGCGAGACTGTTGATGTAGGGCGCTTCGGGTGAACCGATGATGGTTTCGTAGCTGTGGTTCTCCATCCAGACCCAGATGACATGGGTGTAATTGGTCGAGGACAGTGCGAGCGTGCCGCAGGGACCAGTGGTGCTAGCGTTTGCGGCCGTGGCGCCAATGCCGCCGATGGCTGTAATCGCGGCCGCCAGCAGCGCGGTAACGAGCGCGGTCTTGCGTCTCATGAGGGCTCCTTTAATTAGGGTGAATGCTTACCCCGAGCGGTATTCCCCCAGAGCACGACGACACGCAGCCGATCACTGGATCTTCACCCGCGAAGCAATGAAGACATCGCGCCGATAACCGAATCTTCACCACCCAGCTCGACCGGGTCCCGGGAGGCCCATCGCGGCGGGGCGCCTGGGACTGTCAGGACGCGGGCTAATCAAGGACTGCCGAGTCACGGTCTCACGCCGATACAATTCAGTGCCTCTTAGTAGGAGGCCGAGCAGATGAGCATCGAGGTGCGCGACAACCGCGATCAGAAGCGCTACGAGGTCTGGACGGACGGCCAGCGTGCGGGTTTCGCGCAGTATCGGTTGCACGCTGGGCGGATCACGTTCACGCATACCGAGATCGACCCCAAGTACGAGGGTGCGGGCCTCGGCGGCCGATTGGTAGGCGGCGCGCTGGATGACGCTCGGGTACGGAAGTTGGTCGTCGTGCCCGCATGCCCGTTCGTCGCGGACTACATCAGACGCCACACCGAGGACTACCTCGAACTCGTGGTGCCCGCAATGCGAACGCGGGTGAGTGGGGGCTGAGTCGGCGCCGGTATGCGGGTCAACCGAGCAATTCAGCGACATAGCGCGATTAGAGAGCCCACTGGTTCGCGACTCCCGACCGCGCCCACGATCACTAGAAAGACCGTGGTGATTATCGCGGTGATGCCACGATTGTGCACAAGCGACGACGCAGAGTGCCCTTATCGGGATTTGTTCGCGCCACCTGAACCCATGTCAGTGGGTTTCGACCTAGTGCAGATTGTGATCTGGCTGCGCCTAGGTTTGGTTCGGGCGCCCGTCCGTGTGCGCACCGATAATGCCTGGGGCTTGTTTACTCATGGCGTGACCCCACAACGACAATCGGCCTACCCCGCAGGCCCGGCGGGGCGTGCGGATACCCATCGCCACGCCCGCTCATATCGTGGCATCCATCCACACCGAGCGAACCCACATCTCCACACGGGCCCTTCGGCGAAGCTCGCGAGCGCGAGCATGCTCGTTGGGACCTGCCTACTACTACTACTCACGTTGTGCATCCCGGCTGACGAGGCCATCGCCAAGGCATTCCGGCTTCACACGCCGCCGATCGCCCACACGAGCGAAGAACAGAGACAGGTCGAACCCAGGCGAGCTCCGACCCCGATCGCTGTCAGAATCGACCCCTCCGCTCCAGGCCGACCGGTGCCACCGCGGTTTCTGGGACTCTCCTTCGAGATGGCGGCCCTAAGCCAGCTCGCCGGAGACGCACACCGCGGCGATCTGGTCAGGCTGCTGCGCTCCTTGGGACCCGGGGTGCTGCGCTTTGGCGGCATCACCGCTGATGAGAATGTCGCATGGACCGATGCCAACACCCCACGGCCGGCGTGGGCAACAAGCACGATCGGGGGCCCTCAGTTGCGTGCCCTGGGCGAACTGGCCCGCCGCAGCGGCTGGCAGATCCTGCTCACCGTCGGCATGGCTCACTACGAACCACAGGCCGCCGCGCGTGAGGTCGCGGCCGCCCACCGCGCATTCGGTCCCTACCTTGCGGCCGTCGAGATCGGCAACGAGCCCAATGCCTACGGTAGCCACGGCTTTAGGGAACTGCCCTGGATTGCCCAAGGATATGAGGAAGAAGTCAGCAACTACCGCGATGCGATCAATGCCCTCACGCCCGGCATACCGATCGCCGGGCCCGACGTCTCCGGTTCGGGCGCGTTCAGCGAATGGGGCGGCGAGGAGGCTTTGGCACAAACGCCTGCGTTGCTCACCGGACACCACTATCCGCTCGGATGTACGCAAGCGCCCTCGATCGAAGCCTTGCTGAGCGCCGCTACCCGTGGCAACGCCGCTCGCTCTCTGACGACCTACCTGACGGTGGCGAGCTCCAGCGGCATTCCCTTGCGGATCGACGAGGCCAACTCGGTCTCCTGCGGAGGCGTTGCCGGGATCAGCAATACATTCGCCTCGGCGCTATGGGCGACCGGCTATATCACCCAAGCGATGGCAGCGGGCGTCATAGGCATCAATCTCCAGGGCAACCCCACCAACTGCCTGGGATACACGCCCCTATGCGCACCCACCGTGACCGCCCTCGCGCAAGGGACGCTGCGCGCCCAACCCGAGTGGTACGCGCTCCTTCTGAGTCGCTCGCTTATCGGCGATCGTCCCCTGCGCACAACGATCTCAGCCGAAAACCAACCCAATCTTGTGGCCGCCTCGTTCGCGGGAGTCGACCACTCCCTGAGGGTGGTGCTGGCGGATGAGGAACCACTAGGCACGAGTCCACTCGACCTGCGCCTGAACGTGGGCGCGGGCATGGGCACGGCCCACATCATGCGTCTCACAGGCCCCTCGCCGAGCGCAACTGGTGGAGTCTTGCTTGGCGGTCGCGCGGTTTCGCCCGATGGCTCATGGCGGGCTCCCACACCGACGGAAAACCTCGCCGCGAGCTCTGGCGTTGTGGGATTCGAGCTGGCGCCCTCGAGCGCCGCGCTGCTAACAATCGCTCGACCCAGTCGCAGACCGCCACATCAGCGCCATGTGTGACACGACGGTAGTGGACCCGCTGCTAGCTGGAGTTTCTAAGTACGCTCGCCAGCGCGTCGTTGAGTGTCTGCTCCGTCTGGGCTCCGTGCAACGCCATCCTCAGCTTCCCGGCCTTATCGAGCACAAATGTAGTGGGCAGGAAGGTTGTGATCCCATACTGGCGTCCCACCGTGCCATCCGGATCGCGCAGGTTAGGGAATGTCCAGCCGTACTGACGAACGAACTTGTGTGCATTGCTGCGCGAAAGGTCCTCCCAGTTGACCCCCACGAGCGCGCCACGACCGTTCAAGCTTCGGGAAAAGCGCTCGAGCGCCGGTGCCTCCTGTTCGCACGGCCCGCACCAGCTGGCCCAGAAGGTGACGAGCACGGGATGCCCCTTCAGAGCCGCCAGCGTCACGCTCTTGCCGCTGAGCCGTTCGCTCGGCAGGGCTGGAGCCAAGCGTCCGTTATTCCCGCCCTTGCCCGCCAGCCCGACCACAGCAAGGACAACCACCATGGCACCCGCTAGGACCCAGAAGAGCGTTGTGCGCAGCGAAACTCGTGGCCAGGGCATCGTCGGGCGAACCTATCACCGATGCGAAGAGGATCGACCCACTGACCGGCGGGCCGGTCCCGAGAACAATGCGAAGCAGATCGACCACTTGCAGATCGACCCGCTCATGGCGGGTCGATCCGGGGAGGGAATGAGGGAGGAACGATGCCCTCCTGATCAGTGTTGCCTGAACCGAGCGATGTCAAACATGAACCTGGCGGGCGTCGCGCAGGCGCAGGGCGTCCTTGACGCTATATAGGTGGGCGTCGGCGCGAACGATGCACTCGCCAAGACTCTCACCACCCAGCCACTCGGCGATTCCCACCGACCACGTCACCGGAAGATCATCGACGCGTAGCCGGTCCAGTACCGCAGCGGCGCTTTCAGGCGAGGTTGCGGGCAGCAACAGCACGAACTCGTCGCCACCATGGCGGGCAAGGATGTCGCCGGTGCGCAACCGCTCACGCCAACGACGACCAAGGTCGGCCAAGACCCGGTCGCCGACCACATGACCGCGCAGGTCGTTGATCTGCTTGAACCCGTCGAGGTCAAGTACCGCAAGCGTCAGCCGGTTGGCACTGCGCTGAGCAATCGCATGCTCGCGTACAGCCGCCGCGAGAAAACCGTTACGGTTGAGCAGCCCGGTCAGCGGATCGGTATCGGCCTGCCGGCGCAGGCTCTCGCTGAGGTGGCCAAGCACGATGCAAATCGACCAGATCGTGACCGTCACGATCGCCCAGTAGATGCCAACGTGAGGCAACCCACCCACCAGCAGGGCCAAGCCAAAGCCAACAGAGATCAACATGCCCTGGGCAACTACGACGCGCCGCGGGAAGAAGTGGGCCGCATAGATCGCGATCCAGGGATAAGAGAAAGCGGCGATCATCATGCCACCGTGGGTACTGGCGTGTGCGACCAAGCCGCTCGTCACCAGTGTGCCGCAGGCGGCCAACAGCTCGAACCCAAGCATCGGGATCCGTCGCGCAAGCAGCCAAACAGTCGACGCGCCCAGAACAGCGAGCCCTCCCGCGCCGGCGATCAGTCCGGCCGGCTCGGTGGTGCTGATCGGAAAGGCGACACTCGCCAGGCAAACCATGCCCTTGAACAAGAACAACAGCGCCAGCGACCACGCCATCGGCGGTCGGCGCGCCACAACGCGGCCCGTACGCGACCGCAACAGCGCTAAGCCGCTGCGCGCAAGCGGCGGTCGGGCCTTGACGAGACCCGACCCTTGCCATAGCGACTGATGTGGATTTGTTGACATCGGTTGCTATCTCTTCGGATTGCATCCGCCGGCGCTTGAGCACCGGGGCCGCCCCACAACGAACCTTGCCGCGCTACGCTGAATCACGATGCAACTGTTCAAAGCACTTCGTGCGAGCGTCGCTGAGGCGGCCGAGGCATTGCCCGGTCGCGAGCAACCGATACGAGTAGCCGAGCACCACATCGTGCTCGGCAACCCGCTCCAGCCGCCCTTCCCCGAGGGTATCGAGCAGGCCATCTTCGGGATGGGCTGCTTCTGGGGCGCCGAGCGTATCTTCTGGGAGGCGCCCGGGGTGTACACCACCGCTGTGGGATATGCGGGTGGAATCACCGCGAACCCCACCTACGAGGAGGTTTGTAGCGGACGCACCGGACATGCCGAGGTGGTCTTGGTCGCCTTCGACCCATCGGCCACGAGCTACCAGGAGATGCTGAGACTATTTTGGGAGGGTCACAACCCAACCCAGGGCATGCGCCAAGGCAACGACACGGGTACCCAGTACCGCTCGATCGTGATCTGCACAAGCGCCGCCCAGCAAGACCTCGCCGAATCCTCGCGCGAGACCTACGAGCAGATGCTGGCCGCGAGTGGCCACGGCAAGGTCACGACCGAAATCCTTCCCCCCGCGGGTGGGCGGGCAGCTAATTATCCTTTCTATTACGCCGAGGACTACCACCAGCAGTACCTGGAGAAGAATCCCGGCGGTTACTGTGGCTTGGGCGGCACGGGCGTTGCCTGTCCCGTCGGCTTGACGAGCTGACTTAACCACCACGACCCTCGCCCGCGGGCGAGGGTCGCAGATCGTCGTGACCAGAAGACCGGGCAGGGCGCGCACAGAGGAGACGCGCCCAGCCCGATCCGCCGCTTTACACGTGACTGCCCGCCGGCTCCGGGGTCCAGCCGGGTGCATGGGGCCCCCCGAGAGTGGGCACGTCCGAGGGGTAGACCTCGTTGCCGTGGATCGCGTGATCGCCGATCTCAAGCTCCTCGTCGGAGAGGCGCAGAGGCACGAAGACGCCGACGAGCTTTAGCAGGACGAACGTCATCACACCGCTGAACACGATCACCCACGCCGCGGCCTCGGCCTGCCAGCGCAGCAGCGTCCAGCTGCCGTGTACGACTCCGGCAAATCCGGGGAGGTTGGTCGCCCCGCCACCAGCGCCGATGTACTCGACGATGTGCGGGTCGGCCATGACCCCAACCATTAGGCCGCCCGTGAGGCCAGCGATCCCGTGGGTGTAGATCACCCCCAGCGTGTCGTCGACGTGTCGGAACACAGGCGCACGCGAGAGGAAGCGAATCGCCATCCATACGATCGTGGATGCCACCACACCGATGATGATCGCACCGTAGCCGTTCACGAAGCCAGCGGCGGGGGTGATGCCCACCAGTCCCGTGATCATCCCGTTGACCGACCCGATCAGGGACGGCTTGTCGCGGAAGATGT
>DATMPT010000326.1:0-5081 GCA_035567355.1 Solirubrobacteraceae bacterium | reverse complement strand
AGGCAGCGACCTCGACCTGGCGCCAGGCCTCCATGCGTGCCTCGTCGGTCCACAGGCTGCCGAGCTCGGGGCGTGTATAGCGGGGGATCATGCCCCCACGATCATGCCATGAGGATCTGCGCGGCCAGGATCGCCGCATTGCGCGGGTTGTTTAGGCCCACGCACGCCACCGGCACGCCAGGCGGCATCTGCACGATCGAGAGGATCGCGTCGAGCCCACCCGCGGCGCTGAGCCTGCCCGACAGCGGCACCCCGATCACCGGCAGGTCGGTGTGCGCGGCGATCGCGCCCGGAAGTGCGGCGGAGATGCCCGCGCCGGCGATGATCGCGCGCAGTCCGCGCATGTGCGCGTTCTTGGCGTAATCGGCGACTACGTCCGGTTCCCTGTGCGCGGACATGACCCGCACCTCGTGCAGGATCCCCCGCTCTTCGAGCTCGCGCGCGGCCGCTTGCATCATCTCCATGTCGCTCTTCGAGCCCATCACGATGCCCACGCGCGGGGCATCCACGTCGAGGCCCTCGAGCTCGGCCTCGACCTCGGCCTCGGCGATCGGTTCCGCAAACGCGATCTCGGGCGCGCCGCCGCCGGCGTGGCCGGCCTCGGCCGACGGGCCCAAAGCCCTTGTATCGCGCCCCCCAGCGCCGCGCGACTCGCGCGGCGAGCGGCCGCTCGGCTTCAGGCGCCCGCGCAAGCTCATCCCAGGTCGCAGCATACGCCGCGTAGCGGGCGACGCCGACGACGTCCTCGCCGCCGCGGCGCCCTACAAGGACGCGATGAACTCCTCCACGGGGATCGCGGCCAGCGTCTCATAGCGGGCAGTCCCGCGCGACCCCAGCTCGAGCGAAACGCGCGCGATCGTCTGCTCGTCCGGCGCCTCGACGACGGACACGAAGTCGACGTGTCCGAGCGTCGCCCACTGCGCCCGGACGTGCGCGCCGAGCTGCTCGACCTCGTTGTTGACCTCCTTGATTCGCTGCGGGTTGTTCTTGACGGTCTGCACGCCCTCCGGCGTGAGGCTCGCGAGCATGATGTACGTGGGCATTGGGCTCCTCCTCGCTGGCGTGGGGACGGCGGCCCGACCGGCGGGCTCCTGCGGGCTGGTTGTACCTCATTAGGGCACATGAGCGCGCGCTCCCCGCTGAGGTGCCCGAGCGCGTCAGCTGGGCGCTTTCTTGCGGACCCTGCAATGCCCTTGCCAAGCGCGAGTACCCCCCATATCCTTCGTGTGCGCCTTTGCGTTGATCTAAGGAGGGAAGATGCGCAGACGCCTGACGTACGCCAACGTGACAGCCACGCTTGCGCTTTTTTTCGCGCTCAGCGGCGGCGCGCTTGCGGCCAGCCACTACCTGATCAATTCGACCAGGCAGATCAACCCCAAAGTGCTGAAGGCGCTCAGGGGAGACGTCGGCACACCTGGAGCAGCGGGCCAGAGAGGGCCGGCTGGCCAGATAGGCCCATCGGGCCCGCAAGGGCAGGAAGGTCCCAAGGGCTCAGAAGGCCAGCGGGGTGAAAAGGGCGAACCAGGCTCGGCGTCCTTCGAAGGCAAAGAAGGAAAAGAAGGCAAAGAAGGCGCGCAAGGCGTGAAAGGCGAAACGGGGCCGGAAGGGAAACCGGGCGTAGAAGGCAAACAGGGACCTGAAGGCAAAGCCGGGCTCGAAGGCAAACTGGGCCCTGAAGGCAAACAGGGACCGGAAGGCAAAGAAGGCAAGCAAGGCAAAGAAGGACCGGCCGCAAAACTGACGGCGATTATCACTGTCGTTGGCGAACCCGTCACTGTGCAGCCAAAAGAAGAAGGCGAATCGAGGGCGAAGTGCGCGAAAGGCTCGCAGGCGATCAGCGGTGGCTACACGATCGAAGGCGAAAAGGCCACCACGCCCTCCCCAACCAACCAGGCGAGCGAAGCGTTTGCCGAAGGGTTGGAAGAACGGAGAGGCTGGTCGATCAGCGTCGCGAACCCGAGCGCGACCGAAACGACCACGATCGATGCGATCGCTTACTGCGCAGCTGAAGGTGAAGCCGTGTCAGGCGCACGTGTCGCCGCCCCGCTGCGCGGCTCCGCGGTTACGACGCACTCGCGAAGACACGGGCGCCGGTCGCACTAGCGCTCACGGGCGCGGCCGCGGCGCTCGAGCCGCGACCCGGGCTGAGAGGCCGCGCTCCTTGCTGGCGAGATCAGCTGCTCGCGCTCGTCTATGAGCCGGGAGCTGACGCGACAGGGGAGCCGTGCGCGTGTGGACATGCCCGCATCTGCGCGCGCGAGCCGGCTGGCGTGCGCCCCGGCCCCACCGTCCATTCGTTGAGCCGGCGCTTTGGCCGCCGGTCCCCGGCGTAGGGTGGCGCAAAGATCGCACGTCCCGAGGGGGAACCAATGCGCAGACGGGTCAACTATGCAAATGTCACCGCCACGCTCGCACTCTTCTTTGCACTGAGTGGGGGTGCGGTTGCGGCGAAGCACTACTTAATTACCTCGACAAAGCAGATCAGCCCCAAGGTGCTGAGCACCCTCAAGGGCAGCACCGGCGCGATCGGTCCTCGCGGCGCCACGGGCGCAGCGGGCAACGAAGGAAAAGAAGGCACTCCGGGAGCACCGGGGAAAGAAGGGCCCAAAGGCGAACCCGGTGGCTCGGGCATTAGTGGCTATCAGATCGTCACCGGCAGCGAAGCGAAAGGGAGCGGATCCGGGATCAACCTAGCGACAGCGACCGCGAAATGTCCCTCGGGAAAGCACGTGCTCGGCGGGGGCTTCACAACGAGCGGTGAAGATGCGAAAGTCTTCGTGGCTGACGACGGCCCCGTAGGAACCGAAGAATGGGAAGTGAGGCTCACGAGCGGCTCTACCTTCGCGTACGGGGCATTCGCCTACGTGATTTGTGCGACCGTCAGCAGCTGAGCAACTGCGCCTGAAACACTCAGCACCGAGATCGCTACGGACAGTCGGGCACGGATGGAACGACACGTCTCGACTAGCCGTTCTCGTAGGCGTAGGCGCCCCTGCTGCCGCCCGGAGCGCTGCGCGTCCGACGGATGAGGTCGTCGGATGTCGCAGGGCACCCAGACCCTCCGCGTCCGGCGAAGGGTCTGGGTCCCGATTGTCCGAAGAGCAGCCCCTAGCCGGTCGTGTGCGTCAGCGGCTGAACCTGCACTGCATTGATCTGGGCGTTTTTGGCGCTTACCGTCGCTAGTTCGACGTTGCAGGTCAGCGTAACGGGACCGCTTACCGCGACGTTCTGGCTTGCGGCCAGCGAGAGCGTCGCGACCGAGCCGGGTTCGTTGGCCGAGTTGATGTCCGCACCGGCTTCGTCGATGTGTTTGCCCCCGGCGACCAGGTAGCAGGTGTTGGTAACCGATTCTTCCGCTTCGGCCGAGTTCTGAAGCACGACCTTCGCGTTGATGAGGTAGTTCCCGACCGGGAGGCTGGGCAGAGTCGCCACGGTCGTCTCGGTTGCTTTTGTGAGCGCCACAGGGCCCGCCGCCGAGTCGTTCAGGCCTGCGGCCGCGGTGCCCGCTTCGCCTTTCGGACCGGGTTCGCCTTTGAGCCCGGTTGCGCCTTTGGGCCCGGTTTCCCCTTTTTCACCGGCGGGCCCCTGTGGACCCGTCGCGCCAGCCGCTCCGGCTGTGCCGTTGCTCCCGTTTGTGCCGGCCGGCCCGATGTCACCCCTGAGCTTCTTCAGGATTTTCGGGTTGATCTGCGCCGTCGAGTTGATCAGATAATGGTTTGCCGCAACCGCTGAGCCGCCCAACGCGATGAACAGGGCCAGCAGCGCCACGGCCATCGCAGGGCTCAGTTTGAATGCGCGCAGCCGTGCTGCGGCTCGCCCCACTTTGTCTCCCATTTGTCTCTCCCTCTCACCGTCAGGAATTCACCTGAGCGGGTTGTTTCCCTCGCGGTCGAGCGTACAGCAACCCGCTCGCCGTGGAGCCGGCTTGCAAGAGGGATGTCGAGAGTTGGAGAACTCTCACACATTTGCGCAGAGAAACGCTGCGCGCGTAGGTTTGCGAAGCTTTGAGCGCCTTGCGTTAAGCCGCCGCTGGCTGCTCGACGCCCGTCTTCTCCAGCGCCAGCTCTCCGTCGAGGGCGTCGACCCGCGCCGAGTCGCCTTCGCGCAGCTCGCCCTCGAGCAGCGCGAGCGCGAGCCGGTCGGTTAGCTGCTTCTGGATCACCCGCCGCAGCGGCCGTGCGCCGTATGTGGGGTCGTAGCCGAGGTTGCCGATCAGCTCCTTGGCCTTCTCGGTGACCGTGAGCTCCACCCCCCGCTCGGCCACACGCGCGATTACCTGCTTGACCTGCAGCTCGACGATCTGTGCGATCTGCGCGCGGGTTAGCGCGTGGAAGCGCACGACGTCGTCGAGGCGGTTGACGAACTCGGGCTTGAAGTACTGCAGCAGCTCTGAGCGCAGCCGCGCGTCGCTCGCCGGCCCGGCGCCGTCGCCCTCGGCGTCCTGGCCGATGGGAAGGTTTGAGGTCATGATCAACACCGTGTTCTTGAAGTCGACGGTGCGCCCCTGGCCATCGGTGAGGCGCCCGTCGTCCATCACCTGCAGGAGCGTGTTGAACACGTCCGGGTGGGCCTTCTCGATCTCGTCCAGGAGTACGACCGAGTACGGGCGCCGGCGCACCGCCTCGGTCAGCTGCCCGCCCTCTTCGTAGCCGACGTAGCCGGGCGGGGCGCCCACCAGCCGCGAGACGGAGTGTTTCTCCATGTACTCGGACATGTCGATGCGCACGATCGCGTGCTCGGAGTCGAACATGAACTCCGCCAGCGCGCGCGCGAGCTCGGTCTTGCCCACGCCCGTCGGACCCAGGAACAGGAAGGAGCCGATGGGCCGCTTTGGATCGCCCAGCCCCGAGCGCGAGCGCCGGATGGCGTCCGCGACCGCGGCGACGGCCTCATCCTGATCGACGACCCGCACATGCAGGGCCTCCTCGAGGTGCAGCAACTTCGCCGCCTCCTCCAGGTACAGGCTCTTGACGGGCACGCCTGTCCACGTGGCGACCACTGCCGCGACGTCTTCTGGGGTCACCATCGCCGTTGGCAGCCGACCCTCGACCTGCGCGAGTGCCTCCGGGTTTTCCTCTTCG
>DATMPT010000325.1:0-21652 GCA_035567355.1 Solirubrobacteraceae bacterium | reverse complement strand
CGGCGGCGATCTTGGCCGAACGCCCGAGACGGATGCTGGGAAGCCCCAGAAGACATGCGCCGAGCACACCGACGATCATCAGGGCGCCCAGATACCAAGGATCTGGGTCATAGCCGCCCCCCAAGACCGGCTGGGATTCATAGCCCCCGCCCGTGGCAGCCCATGCGACGACAACTGCGATTGTGAGCCCGCATGCAATGAGCGGCAGGCCTTCGGTGCGCAGATGCTCGGCGAGCTCTCCAGGGGGCTTCATCTGGGACATCCTGCCGTAGGGCGCAGATGCGCCCAGGGACCCGGACGATCAGCCGGGATGCCTTCCCGGTCAGCTCCCCCGGTCAGGAACCAAACGGCATGACCGCGATGTCGGGCGGCCGGTGCAGTGAGAAGGGGGGGGAGCTTGTGTCGTCTGGGCGCGTCGCGCGCAGTAGCACGCTCGCGGGTGGGGCTTGGCGCGGTAGGGTGGGACTTGCGTGAAAGATGCCGTCGCCGTCCGTGCGGAGAGTCGCAAAGGTGCGCCAGCGAGAGCCCTGAAGCCATTGGACGCGCACCTGGCCGGGTGTGCCGTCCGGCGTTCTTCCCCACACGAGTACATGGCCCTGTCTGGCGGTGTAGGCCACGAACGGGAAGCGAAACGATGCAGCGGCCGGCTTGGGCGACTCACAGGAGATGCCACCCGGACAGAAAAAGTAGAGCCCAGATTGAAACTGTGAGGTATTCAGGGGCTCATCGCCGAGCTTGAACCAGGTGAAGACACTAATTTCCGCGCGCCAAGCGCGGTAGAGCGTTTCCGCGACCCAACGCTGCTCCAAGCCGACGGGTACGCCCGCAGGGTCAGGAGGGTTACTGTCCCAGCTGAACTCGCTCACCCACACTTGGGCGTTATGCGAGGAGACGAGAGTTCCCAATCTCTGTGCCGCGCGGACCGTCGATGTTAGAGAGCTCAGGTTCGCTATCCATATGTTGTCCGGGTCGATCGGCCGGGTTGAAGGACCGCCCGATGTGTAGGGATGAATGCTCCAGACGTCCACATTCACGTTTGTGTTGCAGACTAGATGAGGTTGGGTGCCTGGGGAAAGGCAGAAGAGGCGTCTTGTGAAGTCAAGCGGTGCGACGGCGGTGATGCCCGAGCGCCGCAACTCATTAGGGAAAAGGGCACCACCGATGACAATGTTGTCGGCGTGTACGCTATGGACCACTTCAGCGAAATCGTTTAGCATCGTCCGGTACTGGTTGACCGACACGACTTCGTTGCCTTCGATTTGAGGCTCTAGGAACAGGCTTACGTTTGGCTCATTCCATGCTTCCCAATAGGAGACACGCGGTAGCCCTGGCTGTGCGCCGCTGTAGCGAGTCGCGATCGCCCGAGTGAACATTGTGAACGCAGTGAGATCGGGACGGGTCTGCGAGGAGCCGGAGGGGGACTCTGCCCACGACGGTGGTTCGAGTATGTCGATCACCGGTATGAGCCCGTGAGCTATGGCTTTCGAAATCGTCCAGTCGAGGTGTTTCCAGCGATATGAAGGATCGTTTGGGTTGGCGGGTTCAAAGCCAGGGGGTGGATCGGCTGGCGCCACGGTACGCCAGGCCAGGGCGAGCTTCACGAACCGGGCGCCCAAATTCCGGGTGCGCGCGAGCACTGTTTCGCCGGAACGCCCGAACGGCGGATAGCTCGCGAGCCCTGTCTGCAGCTGAACTTCTAGTGCGCTTGGCTGGCTGACACCCGCTCCTGCTAGTGCACAAAGAGTCAAGCTCACGAGGGCTAGGGTTACCAGGGCTCGACTCCGACGTTTGATGGCGTGCGCTCTAGAGAATAGGCGGAGAGGGAGCATGAATGGTTTGGGCACGATCGGTATACGTCCTAACACCGCGACCGTGCCATCGGTGCGGGCCACCGAGACTCAGGATAGAGACTGATGTTCGCTCGGATCTGGACTTTCTATCCGACGCTCAAAAAACTCTTCCAAAAAGAAGCGCGTCTTTGGCAGAGGCTCCCGGGTGGGATACAGACGCTCGAGCAGCTCCATAGTTTCCTGTTCGCTGTGTAGATGGCACTCGCGGATAAGGAGTTCAATGTCCTCGTCGTCCTCGCCGAAGCGCATCGCCATCAGCTTCATAGCAAGCAGATACTGGGGTGAGGCCGTCGTGATCTCGATGCCTTGGATGTCGGGTACGGGACGGGGATCCTCGTCCTCCCCCGGCATGAACCCCTTCGCCGCGTCGTTCAGCCAATCCTCGGGAAGGCCGAGATTCTCGGCAACCTTTGCGGCAGCCTCGTATATGGAGCCCTTGGGCTCGAATACCGCATCGATGTCCTTTGTCACGCGCCTCGTCGAGTAGGCGAGGGCCATCGCGGCGCCTCCCACGACGAAGATCTGCCCGCGCACACCCTGGCCGGACAGCTCGTCCCCGAGCGCCTGCAGCGCTTTGAGGATCTCCGCTCGTGTGAAGCTTCTTGCCGGCCTCTCAGGCACGATCGAACACCTCCCGTGCGATGAACACGCCATGCCGCGCGAACACGGCTGGGGTGTGGGCCAGCGTGTAGGCCTCGAATGCTGGCCTGTCTGTAGCGAACCACCAGGGCTCGACGAAGCGATTGGGCTCGTCAACCCATGCGGGCGCGGGAATGGTGCTCTCGCGGGCAAAGAACTCAGCCGTCCCCGCCAGTGCGGCGTCGAAGCGAGCGTCGCCAGTCGTTGGTGGCTCCTTGTGGAGTAGAGAGATCTTTCCTGGCCGCGACGATCCCCTGAAGTCGTCGGCGAACCCAAACAGCAGCCGTAGTGCGTCGCGCTCTCGATCGTGCGCTAGATCTTCCGCGATCACCGGAGCGAGCTGCTCGAGAGACGCGGCGCCGCGTCGTATGCGGGGGCTTGCGTCGATATCGAGGTCGTGCTCACAGGCATCGAGCAGCCGCTCCAGGGTGGCAAGCGTTGGCGTGCGGACGCCCGACTCGTAGGCGGCGACCGCGGGTTGCGCGGTGCCTGCGCGTTGTGCCATCTGGAGTTGAGTAATGCCCGCAGCCTTGCGGGCGCACTTGATGAGGCTGGCGATCTCCACATGGCTCAATATACACATTCCGATATGAGCTCCCGGTTCTATCGTGCCCGCGGGAAAGGCTTCAGTAGAACCGGTCTCTATCCGATGGCCCCTGGCCCGCCACGCGCCGTGGCCGCCGCGGCATCCAGCAAGCCCGCGCCGTAGAGCCTGCGGTCCTGCGGTCCGCCGAGCTTGCGCGCGGTCGCCTCCAGGCGCCTCGTGAGCTGGGCGACTGTGGGTTTGCGCCCGAGTATCCCCGCGGCGATGACCAAAGCCGCCGTGGCGCTCACGTGGGGGGTGGCCATCGAGGTGCCTTCATAGCCTCCCGGAAAGCCGAATACACGCGGGGAGGAGCCGGTGAAGGTCATCTGGAAGATGTCCCTGCCGGAGGGCAATTCAGGATTGCAGTTCGGGTCGCCGGGAAGGCTCGCGTCGGGTCCGCCGCCGGGGGCCACCAGGGCAATGCCGCGCCCGTCGTTGGAATAGTTCGCAAGGCATCCGTGTTCGGTCGTGGCTCCCACCGCGATCACATGCTTGGCACGAGCTGGATAGGGGATTGTGGTGCTCCCCTCGTTGCCAGCCGCGGCTACGACCAGGACGTTGTGCTTGTAGGCGTAATGCAACGCTTCGATCAGCTCGGGGATATCCGAGGCGCCAACATCGCTTGAGAACTCGAGGCTTAGGTTGATGATGCGAGCGCCATGCTTCACAGCGAAGCGGACGCCTTCGGCGATCACCGAGGCATCGCCTTCGCCAGTACTGTCGAGCACCCTGACAGGCATGATCCGCGCGGCATAGGCAACGCCGGTTAGGCCACGGTGGTTGTCGGTGGCCTCGGCGATCGTGCTGGCCACGAACGTGCCGTGGCCGTTGTGGTCGTTGGCATAAGGAGTCCTGGCGATGAAGTCATAGCCCTGCACGAATGAGTACTTGTTGAAGTCCGGTGAGCGCCGGTACCTGCCGCGGTTGGCATAGGCCACCCCCGTATCGAGCACCGCGACGACCACTTTGGCGCCGCCCGGCGCACGATCGGCGATCACGTTGGCCCAAGCTTCGGGGGCGTCGATACCGAAGGTGCCGGCGAAGTTCCATTGAGTCTGCAGCCACCCTCCGGGAGTGTTGCCCGTAACACCGGGATCGTTGGGTATGGAGACGACGGTGGTATGCGCCACGTAATCGGGCACGGCCCAAACTACGTTCTTCTCTGTGCGAATCTTCGCCAGGGTCGCGCCCAGGCTTGCACCCGGTGGCACCGTCAACGAGCTGGTCGTCGAGCCGTCTTCGGAGGGTTGCATGGTGATTGCCGCGGTCCGCGAGGTGCGGGCGGCGGGCTGCGGGGAGGCGTACTTGACGACTATCCGCCGAGGCACGAACTGGGCGGCCATCGCCGGATCGGGCCGAGGCGCTGCTAGGAGCGCGGCCAAGACCGTGCTTGCAATCAGCACCCCTAGCGCGTGGGCGACCGGCCGGCGAGCGGACGAGCGGTGATATCGGGGTCGAGCGGTCGGCGGCAAAGGAGCTCCTCGGTAATCATGATGTGTTGAGGCCCCCTCAGGTTGCGCTCCCCGCGCGGGGAGCCACCGATGAGCCGATGAGCGAGCACTTCTTTCCACGCGACGAATACTTCATGCGCCTCGCTTTGCGCGAGGCGGAGCGGGCGATCGAGCACGAGGACGTACCGATCGGGGCGGTCGTCGCCCATGCGGGCGAGGTGATCGCGGCAGCACACAACGAGCGCGAGCTGCGCCAGGACCCAACTGCCCACGCGGAGACGATCGCCCTGCGCGAGGCCGCTCGCGCTCTGGGTACGTGGAGGGTGCTCGACGCGGTGCTCTATGTCACGCTCGAGCCGTGCGCCATGTGCGCTGGAGCAATCGTGCTCGCGCGTGTCCCACGCGTGGTGTTCGGGGCACAAGACCCCAAGGCGGGCGCTTGCGGGAGTGTGCTCGACGTGCTGGCAGAGCCTCGCCTCAATCATCGCCCGGAGGTGGCCGGGGGTCTGCTGGCGGGCGAGTGTGGGGCTTTGCTCAGCGAATTTTTCGCCTCGCGTCGTTAACAGCGCCACGGAGCGCAGCGGCCATCGGCATAGTCCCTCGGGTCGCCCCGGTGGCTGGGAGCCGGTGAGCGCTCCGCACCGTCCCGTGCCTCACGGCCCGTCTGGACGACGATCCTCTAGCCTAGGATGGTCTTCTTGGAAGGGTGGCAGAGCGGTTGAATGCGGCGGTCTCGAAAACCGTTTCAGGGGTTAAGCCTCTGACGGGGGTTCGAATCCCCCCCCTTCCGTCCTGTTCTGCAACCACACACCACCCCCTTCCGTCCGCCTCTGTTGTTTCGCGTGCGGCGGCCGAGCGGACGTCAGTGGCAGATCAAGACAACTCGAGCACCAATTGGAGAGCGTCGTCCACGGTGCGCAGCTCGTCGTATGTCAGATGGCAGACTCGCTCTCCGAGAGCACGCGCATCGACAGCCCCAACCATCTCGCAAAGCACCTGCGTTGGTTGGGTGAGAACGGCGATCTCTGGGTGGAAGCTGGCTTGGAAAGCGGAGCGCGACGTCGGGCATATGACTATGGTCGAGAGCGCCAGGAGGTCGTCCGCCTGGACGACCACCGCGTAGCGCCGACCATGCTGGACATGGCCGCGCCTAGCGGGAAGCTTGATCTCGTGGACGTCACCACGGACCACGCAGGGTCTCCATGAGCTCGGCGACCTCCCGCGCTTCCTTCACGTAGCGCCGGTCTTGCATGAGACGCCTGGCCTCCGCCGCGAGTCCCGTCCGCCGACGCTCGCGCTCGGCTGTCTCGGCGATCGCCTGCCGTGCCGCCTCGGCGCGGCTCAAGCCTCTGCGGCGGGCTATCTCATCCAACGCGCTCAAGCCGTCTCGTCCGAGACGGAGCGATAGCGGGTGGGGAGCAGATGCCATTTTACAAAGCGTAGCGCATAACACGCTACATTGACCCAGATCCGGACGCCTGGCGCTTGCCGAAGCGTTCGGCGTGCAGCGCTCGGATACATTGCCAGCAGGGGACTTGTTTCGAGAGTCGTCCCGTCAAGCCCGTTCCACTGGTTTCTCGTCGTTCTTGGGCCCGTGAAGGCGAGAACGCGGCTACGGCCGCCAAGGTCTGAGGCTCTATGGCTGGGCAAACTGGATAGAGCGGCCGGGCATGTCTCCATCCCGTCTAGTACCTTCTCCGCCAATGGGGGACGTACAGTGCGGGACCGGGCACACCCGGAGGCGCGAACGACGCAGGTGGAGCGCGAGCATCGCGCTCGCCGGCTGCGCGGCGACGCTGTTCCTGTCAGCCGGAGCGTCTTCCGCCTCGACGCTCAACATGACTGGCACGTGGCACGCCAACTACCACTGCGAAACCGGCTGGTGCGCGGGCGGAGACTTCCCGGCGACCGATGTGCTCACCCAGGCCGAAGGCTCGAACGTCGTGACGGGCTCTAACGGGAGCGAAAGCATCTCGGGCACGCTGAGCGGCAACACCTTCCAATACACGAGCACGACCGGCGGCTATATCGCCGAAGCCACGCTGACAGTCTCGGCCGACGGCCTGTCCTGGACTGGCACGGCGCACGACAACAACGAAACGAGCGGCACCTACACCGCGACACGCGAACCAACCAAGGCGGTCGTCTCGGGCCAAATCCTCGACGAGCGCGACCTGCCCGCACAGGAAGTCACCGTGAAGGTCAGCGGCACCAGCGACGAAAAAACACCCGTCTCCGAAACGGCCGTGTCGTCGGCGTCGGGGAACTACTCGATCGAAGTGCCGCCCGGCGAATACACCGTCACGGCCAGCGGAGAAGCCAAGGATCAGAACGGCGGCAAGCTGAGCATCCGCAAGTCTCCAACCGCGCCGAACGCGCCCGAATGCGATGGGTCCGCCAAAGACGCCATCTGCACGCTCAACCGCCTAGCGGTCGGCGAAAAAGCGAAAGCCAACTTCACATTCACCTACTGCGCCTCCTCGGAACGTCTTCCCAACGGCAAGCCTCCGACGGGCTGTCCGATCATCTTCATCCCAGGCTTCCTGGGCTCGCGCATCCTATGCAACAGCGGCGAACTGTGGACGAACATCCCGAGCGTGGACTTCGCGGATATGCGTCTGGAACGCGATGGCGTCACCGATGCAGGTGCTCCCGGATCGTGCGGCGCCACCGCCGGACCGGTACCGGGCCAGGAAGGCGTCGTCAGCACGGCGGCCAAATCAGACATCTATGGCGCGGCGCTTGCGTTCCTGAACCGGATCGAGGCCCGTGCCGGGTATCCACAGCCCGAAAAAGGGGCCTATGCGTTCCCGTTTGACTGGCGCAAGTCCCCGCTGATCACTCTCGGCGCACTCGACGAAACGGTTGACAGCGTGCTGTCGAAGACGGGCGCATCGCGGGTGGTGCTGATGGCGCACTCGATGGGCGGCCTGGTGGCGCAGGCATACATCGCCGACCCGAGCCATGCCAACAAGGTGATCAGGGCCATCACGCTCGGCACGCCCTATTGGGGGGCGCCGAAGTCGCACACCTCGCTTGCCACCTCCCACTCCAACGAACCCGCCCCGGAAATGTTCGGCCTCGATCTGTTCCTCAACCAGAAAGATCTGCAGATGGCGGCTCGCAACATGCAGGGCCTGTACTGGCTGTATCCCTCCGCCAACTATGGAGCGTGGCTGAAGGTGGAAGGCCCGGGGTACTCGGGCGGCTTCGTCGGCGGCTCGCAGATCGACCCGTGGGTGGCCTCGCTTGGGGGCACGCGCACACTCGTGGACAACGCCCAGGCGGGCCACGCTCAGTACGACGGCTTCAAGACCAACGGCGTCGACTATCAGGTCGTTGTCGGGATCGGGACGCCAACGATCACCGCGATGAATTTCTCCTTCAACGAATTCGAACCGCTGCAGTTCGTGCAGGTGTGGTTTGGCTCGGGCGATGGCACCGTGCCGGCGCGCTCGGCGACGCAGGGCGCCTACGAAGGCTCGGCGCCGCTCGGCGAGAACGTGCCGATTCACTACGTCTGCGGCGTCGGTCACGTCGCGCTGCCGGGCAACGCGACGGTGCAAGGTCGCATCGAAGGCTTCCTGATCAAGGGAGAACCGGTCAACGGGACCGACGAGTGCTCCTACACCGGCGTTGAGACCGAATGGTACGTGCTGCCGATCCCCAACCACGGGGCTTTCGCGAGCGCAGCGGCAAGCGCCGACGCGACGGTGGTCACCCCCAGCGGGAGCATGACGCTCGAACAAGCCTTCAATCAGGGGATCGTGCAAGTAATCCGTAACGGCTACAAGTGGATAGTGGTGACCGACAGCGGCCATCCGGCGACGTTGAAGCTCAGCGGCAAGGGCGTGGTCTTCACCACCCGCTCGCTGACCAGCGCCGGCAAGGGCCTCGCGAAAGGCAGTGGCCCGGCCCACTATTACGGCCCGGTCAATGGATCGGTGACGATCGACCAAGCGGGGGCCGTGAAGCGCGAAGGCAAGAAGCTCGAGGCCGTCCGTGCACGCCGCGCCCCGCACACGACGGCGCAGGTTACCCGTCGCGGGCGCTGGTTCATCGTGCGGTTGACCACGAAGCGCTCCGCGGGCATCGCTACATATGTGAAATACGGCAAAGGCCCCGCCAAGCGCTACCGCAAGCCGCTAAAGCTCACGAAGGCCAAGCTGAAGGCCCTGCGCTTCGCCAGCGTGGACAGGCTTGGCGACTGGGAGCGCATGCGTCGCCTCGCCGCTCCGCACTGACCGCTCAGCTGAAGCGACTGAAGCGCTTGGCGTGCAGATCGCGTATTCGTTGCCAGACGGGGTCCTGTTTCGAGAGTCGTCCCGTTAGCCCCGTTTTTGTTATGTATCAGGTGATCCCGGACACATGTCTCGGGAGATCGTGGACACGTATTCAACAGCATGGCCCGCTGAGGGAGGCGAGGGCGCAGGCGGCCTCAAAGAGCCGGTCGTCTCCCCAGAACAGCTCGTCCTCGATAGCGAACGTGGGCACGCCGAAGACCCCAAGCGCATGGGCCGCGTCGGTGGCTTCGCGCAAGGCGAGCTTGATCGCGGGGTCGCGCGTGGCCTCCTCCACCTCGCGCCGGTCAAGGCCGGCCTGCCCGGCTGCTTGGAGGACGTGCTCGGGAAGCCCCAAATCGTGGCCTTGGACAAACGCCTCGCGGAAGGCGGCGAGCGCAAAGTCGACTCCGTGCCCGACCTGGAAGGCGTAGGTTGCGGCGCGCATCGCGTACAGGTAATTGGAAGGCCACGGGTCGGGCCAGCGGATCGGCTCCAGCTCATACTGCTGAGTGCGCGCCTCGACCTCGGCCATCCCGGCTTGGCGGCTCGAGGGGTCGCGCAGTGCCCACGAGGATCTTCCTGTGAGCTTGAACAAGGCGCCGAGTGAGATGGGCTGCCACGCGACGGGCTGAGGCAGGGTCTTTTCGAGGCGCTCGGCCGTCAAGTAGGCGAAGGGCGAGCCGAGGTCGAAGTAGAAGGTTGCTCGAGCTGTGGCCATCGTCTCCTACCCTAATCAAGGCGCATACCCTGGCCCCACGCTCTGATGTACGGGCACGTCGCGAGATCTCGGTCGGACCCTGCTGGTGAGCTTGCACGGATAGGATCGCTCGGTGTCCACCGAGCCGCATCCTTTGACGGGCCCCATTTTCAAGATGATCGCGCCCCGCCGCTGGCTGCGTGAGCTGGGGCGCGTGGACGCCGCACTGTATGCGACTGTCGCGGGCACCCCCACGCCCGCGCTGGACAAGTCGATGCGAAGGCTCTCAGGCGCGGCCAACTACTCGCGGCTGTCGATCGTCTCTGCCGCTGTGCTCGCGCTAGCGGGTGGGCCCAACGGCCGTCGCGCCGCGGCGTTCGGCCTTGCTTCGGTCACGGTGACGGCAACCGTCGTTAATCTCGGGGTCAAGCCGCTCAGCCGTCGCGGTCGCCCAGACCGCGTGGCCGAGCGCGTGCCGATGGACCGTCATGTGCGGATGCCGGTTTCGACATCCTTCCCCTCCGGTCATGCCGCGGCCGCGTTTGCGTTCGCCACGGGCGTCGGCCACGTGTCGCCGACGGCCGCCATCCCACTACGAGTATTGGCGGCGCTCGTCGGCTACTCGCGGGTGCACACGGGCGTGCACTACCCCGGCGACGTCGTGGTCGGTTCGCTCATGGGCACGACGCTCGCCCAGCTCACGACGCAGGTCCTCGACCACCGTTGAGGCTGACACCAGGCAGTACACGGAAGCGAGAGCGTTGTGGCCATGGATAATTTCATGCGGTACCCTGGATGGATGGCTACCGCGCTAGATAAAGCCCAACTGCGCGATGCTCTCGATCGGGCGGCGATCGTGATCGATGCTGAAGATCTGGAGCGTTCGCGGAGGGACCCGCGCGTGCGGGCTTTCCACGAGAGCGCGGAGGCGTTGTTGGTTGAACTGGAAGCCGAAGGCGCCGAGTACTCCTAGAGACTGACCCACTGACGCCGCAAACTCCGATTCCCGGGTACTCGCTGCTGTGAGTCCCGAAACCCGAAGTGCTCTCGCCACATCTCGGCGGTCGGCTCGTCGAACGGGTCAACTACAAGCGCGGTTGCGCCTACGTATGTGCGTGCGCGACGGGCAGTTCCAGTCGCGTGACGGAGCAACTCGGCGCCAATGCCTGGCGCGTCCGCGGCGCGAGCGAACTGGGCAAGCAGGATTGCCGGCTGGGTCCGGTACCGCACCCCTCCGAGTTGCGCTCGCTCCGCTGTGTCGAGCGTGATCTGGGCCGCGCAGAGCGCATAGACGCCCGTGACCCTTCCGTAGCTGAGCCGCAACCGGACCGTCGCCTCCTGAGGCTCGTGAAAAGCATGCTCGACCAGCCATCGGGAGACGCTCTCGCCGGCCGGTCCGGGTGGGGCTTTGAATGCTTGGATAGCGTCCTCGAGCACCGGTAGGGCCCGTGCGACTTGGTCTACGCGCACGTAGGCGCGAGCGTGCCTCAGCACATCGCGCGAGATCGGGAACGGCCCGCTCATTGAGGTGGATCGTTGGTGGTGGGGGACATTTTGGTGCGTTTCTATGGAACTTGCTCGACATTCACGTGCGTTCGACTCAGGATCTGAGTTTTAAAATGGCGAACCAGCCGCATTGTAGCAAAAACACAAGAGAGTGTGCCGACTCTTTCGCAGACATGTGTCGTAGCATCACAGGAGCTAGTAGGCGCTCATGCAAGCGCACGGGCCGAGCGGGCGGGCTTGCTCAGGCGCCGTCGACGCCTGAGGCAACCACATACACGATGTGGGCGCGCGCTACGGCGAGGAAGGCGTGCCGCTCGACTGGGCTGCCGTCGAGAGGGGTGAGCGTGACGTCGGTAAGCGTGAGGAAGTCGCGCTCGGAGGCGTTGAGCATGTCGGAGACGCGCGAGCGGTAGCCATCGCGGGCAAGCATCAGGGAGCCTTCGATGCGATGGCGAGGCGTCTCCAGACGGATCCGCTCGCGCCGCTCCTCGCTGCCATGGGGGTCCTCGTGGAGGCTCTGCTCCTCGCTTGGATCGATGCTCATCCGGTCATTATCGGGCTTTGCGAGCGTGGACGCGGTCCTCGTGGGACATACAGGTCGCTCCGGCCACCAGGTACCGAGATCGCGACAACGCGGTCAGCCGGCGCCTGAGGCAGCCGCCGGCTGACGTTGCGATCTAAGGAATGACGATCGTGAAGGCGTAGTTGCTCGAGGCAACGCCGGCCAGTGTGTAGGTGTCAACCTCGAAGTTGCCAGCCGAGCAATTGGTGTGCTGTGCGTTGATCGCGACGATGCCGGGCGTTTTTGAGGCATAGCTGACCTCGGGTGAGGCAACCGCAGCGTCGGAGTCGGAGCTGACCGGCGAGTCCGCGGCGAGGCAGTAGACACCCGTGGCCGGTCTTGCGACGCTGGCGATGTGCGAGGTCTGAGCGCTGACGAGCCCAGTCGCCGACGGCGTGCTCGATACAAGGTCGGCTGCGACTACGGCATAGGCCCTGGCGGTCCCGGGCGGGCCTTGGATGCCTTGGATCCCTGGGTTGCCCTGCTTTCCCTGGACCCCCTGCTTGCCCTGGGGCCCTGTTTTCCCGGTCAACCCGCGCGGCCCCGGAGGCCCGGGCAGCCCTCGCAAGCCGCGAGGCCCGCGCACCAGGCACTCGCGCACGCGGTGGTGGGCGACGTGGGCGATGAAGCATTTGGTGGAGGACGTGTGTGCGACAGGCGCGTTGCCGATGCCAGCGAGCGCGGGCACGGCGACGGTCATCGCGCCGAGCACGGCTGGTGTGGCGAGCAAAGTTAGGGTGCGGTGGCGCATGGGCTTCTCCCTTTCGTGGACCAGGCTGTGACCCATAACCGCTGGGATGCCCCGAAGGAGCGGTATTCGGCAAACTAGTGCCTCACACGCGCGCATGCGAGGCATGCCGCAAGTAGACGCGAGGCATGCCGCAAGTAGACAACATCGCGCTCGCGCGCACGCGCGCGAGTCATGCCCTGCGATAGAACAACAACCCTGCCCTCGCGGGCGAGCAGGCCGTGGCGAGCAACGAGGATGCGGAGGCTCAGCCGATTCGCTCGGGCACGCGTGCAGGCAAGCCCGCGCGCACGGGGGCGGCCGGCCCCGATGCGCTGGCCGGGCGGTTGCGCTCTTCGCGCACGATGTAGAGCGGGCGGTGCTTGACCTCGTCGTAGATGCGCCCTACGTACTCGCCGATGACGCCGAGCGCGATCAGTTGGATGCCGCCGATCAGGAGGATCAGGATCGTGATCGTGCCGAAGCCCGGCAGGTAGGAGTCGGTGAGCCGGAGTCCCAGGACGACGGGGATCGCTACGAATGCGATGCCCGCCGAGAGCAGGCCCGCGTAGGTGGCCAGTTGCAGGGGCAGGTGGGAGAAGGAGGCGATCGCATCGAGGGAGAAGCGCAGCATCTTGCGCAGGGTGTACTTCGTCTCGCCGGCGGAGCGGGCGTCGCGCTCGTAGGGGACGGCCGTCTGGGTGAAGCCCACCCAGACGGTCATGCCGCGCAAGAAGCGGGAACGCTCGGTCATCGAGAGCAGGGCATCGAGTGCGCGGCGGTCCAGCACGCGAAAGTCGCCTGAGTTGGGCTCGAGGTCTACCTGGGCAAGCTTGTCGAAGAGCTTGTAGAACCAGGAAGCCGTGGCCAGCTTGAAGGCCGTCTCGCCTTGGCGCTGGCGGCGCACCGCGTAGACCACGTCAGAGCCGTGCTCCCACTGCTCGATCATGCGCGGGATCAGCTCGGGGGGGTCCTGGAGGTCGGCGTCGATCATCGCTACTACATCGCCACGGGCGTGCTCTAGGCCGGCCGTGAGGGCGGCTTGGTGGCCGAAATTGCGCGAGAGATGGATGACGCGCACGCGCGAGTCCTCGGCGGCGAGACGGTCGAGCAGGGCGGGCGTGGAGTCCGAGGAGCCGTCGTTGACTAGCACCAGCTCGAACGTGTAGTCGGCCACCGCCGAGCAGGCACGCTTGACGAACGCTTCGACGAGCTCCTCCTCGTTGTAGACGGGAGCGACGACGCTGAGCAGGGTCGGTATGCGCGCGTGGGCGCTTGAGATCTTTGCTTGTGAGTCCGACATGTTGCCTTCCAGGAGTGGCGAAGCTGGTTAAGTACCGAGCATGACAAGAGTAGGGGACCGAGCCGTGCGAATCCTGAGAATGCCCTTGATATTGCAGTTCGTGAAGTTCGGGATCGTGGGTGTGTCGAACACGTTGATCTCCTTCGCCGTGTACACGTTGCTGCTGAAGGTGTTCGGCGTCTGGTACGTGGCGGCGTCTGGTATCGGCTTTGGGGTAGGGGCGGTGAATGGCTTCCTGTGGAATCGGGCGTGGACGTTCAGGGGTCATGTTGGCGATGCGCTGACGCCCGTGCGCTGGTTCGTGGTGCAGTCTTGCGGGTTGCTTCTCGACCTCGGCCTTGTGTACGTGCTCGTCGATGGCGTGGGGCTGGACGAGCTGGTGGGCCAGGCGCTAACGACCGCGATCGTGACGGTGCTGACGTTCTTCGTGAATCGCGCCTGGACATTCGGGGGACACACGCCGGCGGCGCTTGTGGATAGCCGCCTCGATACTTAGGGCGTCTTTTGCGTTGGGGTGTCTTTGCGGGAGCCAAGTGCGCTCCCGACCGCATCTGACCTCGCGGCCGGTCGTCTCTCCCTGGCACGCAACCGTGCAAGGGCCTCAGCGGAACACGGACAGCAAGGACAGTCCGGCCGGGATTGGTCCCCCGCGCCCGATGACCGCGGCCTCCAGGTTCAGGGGTTGGCGCAGGGCCCAGTTGAGCGGAGCCGGCGGCACCCACAGGTCGAGGCTCGACTTGGTGGTTGAGGGCTTGAAGCGCTCCAAGGCGCGCAAGAGGATCGCGACTGGAAGCAGCAATGAGTTGAAGTGGGATGAGCTATCGAGCTGCCAGCCGGCGCTCTGAGCCGCGGCGAGCAGGGTGCGGCGGTTGTAGCGGCGGTGGTGGTGGTTGATCTCGTCGTGGCCGCTCCATAGCCACTGGTAGGCGGGGACCGTCACGAGCAAGGCCCCGCCCGGCTTGGTTACGCGGCGCAGCTCGCGCAACGCCGATATGTCGTCTTCGAGGTGCTCGATCACGTCGAGGCTGACCGTCAAGTCGAAGGACGCAGCGTCGAAGGGCATGTCCATGACCGACCCTTCCAAGACCTCGCCGACACCCCTGCCGCGTGCCAGCTGGACGCTCGTGGGGGAGAGCTCCACGCCGGTTACGGTCCCGTGGCGGGCCAAGTCGACCATGTTGCGTCCGCTGCCGCAGCCAGCGTCGAGGATCTGCGCGTGCGCGGGCAGTCCGAGGCGGGCGATCGCTTGCTGAAGGACGCGACGGCGGCCCTGATACCACCAGTGGCGGTCCTCGGCGCGGTGCGTTTGCAGCTCGTACTCAAGCTCCATTCACGGGCATCTTTCACGAACGGGCGGCGGCGCGCGGCGCGACCCCCCTCAACGGTCCTACCCGAAGCGTTCGGTGGGCTATCGTTTGCATGCGCTCCCTGGTGGTGGAGCCGACCACGAACAGGAGGAGCGAGCATGGCCAGGAAGTGGCAGGTTCTACCGGCGAGCTTGGTCTTGATGGCCGCTTTGGCCGTGGTGAGCGCCGCCTTGGCCGCCAGCCAGGTCAAGAGTGGCTCCTACAAAGGCAGCCTGATGCCCTCCAACGACGGTGTGCTCGTCAGCTTCAAGGTGTCCGCCAGCGGCAAGCAGGTGACGGCGCTGACCATCGCCAACACGCCGCTCTACTGCAGCGGAGGTGGCCGGCCCACGCCTGTGCACTTCAAAAACGCCTCCATTTCAAGCAAAGGCGCGTTCTCGAGCACCGGCAAGTACGTGATCCGCGAAGGTCCCATGAAGGGCAAGGTCGGCACGACGCTGAAGATCACCGGTCAGTTCCTCAAAGGCCGCAAGGAGCGGGGAACGCTGACTACTAAATACACGGGCGCCCCCAAGTGCGGCGGCCAATCGCCGTATTCGACGAAGGCCTGAGCGGTGCCTGGCGGAGGGGTTTGCACAACAGAGATCGCACGGGCGACTTGATGCCAGTGTCGCACACTGATGGTGGCCGCCGCGGGCGCCGAGGCGGAGCGCCTTGATCTCGATGTGTTCATGCGCCAGGGCATCGACTACCGCGAGAAGGGCTCGGGCTTGGAGCGCCTGTCGCGGCTGTTGCTGGACCTCAATATCACTCACCCGATGCCAGTGCGCCGTGTGCACGAGCTCATGGAGTGGGTCAAGGCGGGCGACTACGACCGGATCGTCGACGGCTCCTATCCGAGACGCGGCGAGCCTGTCAAACCGCGCGAGGAGGCCGGGGACGCCGCCGCGCACTATTCCGAGCGTTTCCGCGAGATGCTCCGCGAGGCGGGCGAGTCGGTCGGGGATGTGGGCCAGCAGCTCGGCGACTGGCTGCGCCGCACCGGGGAGGGGGAGTAGACCGGCCGAAGCGGTGCAAGCGCTGGCTGAGTTGCCTACGCAGGTCATGACGGGTTGGGGTCAGGCCGCCGAAGGTATCGCACGTATCCCTGGGCAAGCACCCGGCCGTGGAAGGCGTCTGTGCCCAGACGTCGCGTCGAGCGCATGTGGAGCCCGCGGCGTCACGCGCTGGCGGCGAAACTCTCCCCGGCTCGTCTCGCGTCGCGTGTCAAGACGGCAATCAATGCCTCAACCACCATGGCATCGAATTGGGTCCCGGCGCCGTGGCGCAGCTCAGCCAAGGCGGCGTTGTAGCCGATCGAGTCGCGGTAAGGCCGATCGCTGGTCATCGCCTCATAGGCGTCGGCAACCGCCACAATGCGCGCCTCCAAAGGGATCGCACCGGCGTTGAGGCCAAGTGGATAGCCCAGGCCGTCGGGGCGCTCGTGGTGGGCAGCCACCCATTCGCGCACGTCGGAGAGGCTGATGTGCTCGATCATCTGTGCGCCCAGTTCGGGATGGCGCTTGACGAGCTCGTACTCCTCGGGCGTGAGCGGGCCCGGCTTGCGCAGGATGCTGTTGGGGACCCCCGCCTTGCCGATGTCGTGCAGGATGCCGGCGAGCCGGATGCGACTGATGCGCCACTCGGGTAGGCCCAGCTCGCGGGCCATCATCTCCGCGTAGCGGCCCACGGTCTCGGAGTGGCGTGCGGAGCCTGAGAAGCGCAGGTCGACGGCCTCGGCCATATCGAGGACGGCGATCACGAAGCGCTCGCCCTGGATGTCGTGCACGTCGCTTGGCATGCGTTGCGCTAATCGCAATATGGGACTGTGGCGAACCGTGCGGTTGCGCCCACTCTCCTTGGCCGCATAGAGCGCCTCGTCGGCGGCGTGCAAGAGCGAAGCGGCTGTCTCCGCGTGCTCGGGGTAGAGAGACAGGCCGAAGCTGATCGTCAAGGGCGTCGGGTCCTCTGCGAACTCCTCGCGCACGGCTTGGCGCAAGCGCTCGGCCAAGGCATAGGCATCGTCGTGCTCGGTGTCGGGCACGATCAGGGCGAACTCCTCGCCGCCTACGCGCGCGGCGGCGTCGATTTGGTGCTTTCCCTCGCGCAAGAGCCGAGCCACGCGCTGGAGAGCCAGGTCGCCGACGTGATGGCCGGAGCGGTCGTTGATGTCCTTGAAGTCGTCGAGGTCGCCGACCAAGACTCCCATCGCGCTACCCGACCGGCGGGCCCGTTCCAGCTCGAGGTCGAGTAGCTCGCGAAAGCCGCGCCGGTTTGAAAGCTTGGTCAAAGGGTCGGTGCGGGCGGCGTCGTAGAGGCGCGCGATCAGGAGCTCGACGCGGGCGCGCATCACCATGATCACCATGGCGCCGACGAGCAGAGTGCCCATGCCGACCAGCCACCACGCGGAAATGGCGCCCAGCGGCGCTGTGGTCACCAGGAGCGTCCCGTAGGCAAGGCCGACATAGACGATCTGGACGGCGGTTTGCCTATGGGTGAAGAAGTAGGAGGAGTAGAGGAAAACCCACAGGTAGAAAAACACGAGCGGGCTGGGCGCTTCGCCCGAGAAATAGGCCGCACTTGTGATCAAAGTGCTGCCCCAGGCAAGTGTGAGATGCAAGGTCCAGGCCGGCAGCCTGGACGCCTGGGTGTAGAGCGCGGCGGCGGTCGAGTAGGCGCAGGCGATGATCGCGAGCAGCCCGAGCTCGTTGGCGCGCTCGGGGTGGGGCAAGACCACTGTCAGCGCGGCGAGGGTCGCGCCCGCGGCGAACAAGGTGGCAAGTACCTTCGCGACCAGGCTGGCCTGTAGGCTGGAACCTACGAACGATCCGCCCCAGATATCGTCGCGGCCATCCCCTTGTGAGAGGGCGGACATGACCTTCGTGTAGCGACTGCCCGCTGAGCCGGCGAGGGAGTTAGGAACTGTTCGCATTGTTGGTTATGGCTTAGGGTAAACAGCCTACGAGGAACTCCGACTATTCGCAACCGTACGACGATCATGGTGCTCGGCATTGCGCAGTTCGTGAGGGCCTGCCGATGGTCTCCCAAGCACAATTCAAGGGCGGTGTGGAAGCGGCGGGCGTGACCGCGCCTCAAAGCGATGCGCTTGTGGCCTACTACATACAGCCAATCGCAGATAGACGCACTCGAGCGGGCACTGCTTGTGGCATCCGGGTTCGTGCTCGTGGGCCTGTGGTTCGCCTGCTCGCCTCCGGTAGAGGCGCTTGCCAGGGATGAGGGAGAGGAGCGACTCCCCGCCGATCTCTCCGCCGTCGATGAAGCGATGGCGTGAGTCTCTATCAGCCCGAGCTCTCGCTCGGCACGGTCTGTGGCAACGACGGCTCCACCCGCAGCAAGCGCGCTGGTAGCTGCGGCAGCCACCAATTCCAGCGACCGAATAGGGAGATGACCGCGGGCACGAGCAAGGCTCGGATTACGGTGGCGTCCAAGAGGATGCCGGCGGCAAGTCCCGTGGCGAGCACCTTGATTTCGGTCTCGGGGCCCGATGCCAGGGAGACGAACGCCAAGAACAGGATCAGAGCGGCGCTCGTGACCAGGCGCCCGGTGCGTCCGATGCCGCGCACCACGGCGCTGTCGGTCGAGCCGGTGGCGTCGTATTCCTCGCGCATGCGCGCGAGGATGAACACCTCGTAGTCCATCGAGAGGCCGAACAGGAAGGCGAACACCATCAGAGGGATCCAGGCCGTCACCGAACCAGTCGCCGGGATCCCCCAAATGAAATGCGAGCCGTAGCCGCGCTGCCACACGAGGTCGAGCACACCCCAGGCGGCGCCCACGCTGATCACATTCAGGATGACCGCCTTCAAGGGCAGCAGGAGGGAGCGGAAGGCGCGCGCGAGCAGGACGAACGTGATCACGGCAATCAGGACGATCATCAGGGGGAAGTTGCCGTAGACGGCTTCGATGAAGTCCTCGTTCTGGGCGGCCAGGCCGCCGAGATGCACCTCGGGACCGCTCGCCAGCGCCGCGGTGCGCACGCGATCGAGCGTGTCACGGCCACTCGAGGACGAACCATCGGGAATCGAGAACGCGTCCACGATGGCGGCGCCCGGGCGCTGCCACCGCGGTGAGGCGGGAGCCACCGCGCCCTGCACCCCCGGCACCTTGGCGAGCGCCTGGGCAACGGCGGTTGAAGAGGTCGAGCCTTCGACCAGTGCCTCGTTGGGAAGGAGAGCGCCCGAGCCGATTCCCGATCTCTCGAGCGCAACGAGGCCCTGCTTGGCATCGCCCTGCTTGGCGATCGTATTCACGTTTGGCAGGCCCGGCTGCAGGCTGGTGGCTGCGATCACCAGCGCGGCGAGCACCAGCGCGGCGCCGATCGCGGCGATCCAACGGCGGCGCACGACCCACTCCGCCCATCTCGTCCACGAGCGGCTAGCCTTGTCATCGCTGCGCACATGCGGCCAATCCAAGCGTGAGCCGAACTTGCTCAACACGACCGGAAGCAATGTCAATGCCACGATCACGCTGATCAACGGAATCAGCATGCCGCCGTAGCCCACCGAGCGCAGAAACGGGAGCGGCAGGGCGATCAGCGCGAGCAGACCGATCGCTACGGTGGTGCCGCTGAAGACGACCGCGCGTCCCGCGGTTTCCATGGCGCGCTGCACCGCCGCCTCCCCCTCCAGGCCATGGGCGCGCTCCTCGCGCCAGCGCACGACCACGAGCAGGGAGTAGTCGATCGACACGCCGAGGCCGATCAAGGCGATCAGGAACTGGACGATCGGCGAGATTTCGGTGACTGTAGTCAGGCCCCACACCACGAGGAAGGTGGTGAGGATCGCGACGATGGCCATCATGATTGGCACGATCGCAAGGAAGGAGGCGAACACGAAGGCCAAGACCAGGAGCGCCCCGAAGCCGCCAAGCAGAGCCTCCACGAGGACGCCCGGGCCATTGCCGCCGCCGCTCTGGAGCGAAAGCACGTCAAAGCCGGTGAGGTGCACTGGGGCGCCCGCCACCGTCATGCCCCTGAGCGCGGCGCTTGCTTTTTCGGCAGCCTTGGGATTGTTTTCAAAGGCTTGGGTGCGGTCGGGCGGGGGATAGGCGACGATGAAGGTGGTGTGCCCGTCCTTTGATACGAATGCCTTGCTGGCGGTGCTGGCATAGCCGGCGATGCGGCTTCCTGGGAGCGTGTGCTCCAGGCGCGCTTCGACCGCCTCGAGTTCGGCACGCACCGAGGGAGAGCTCGGCGACTGTCCCGCGGGAAGCGTGACCACCGGCAAGAGCGGCGCCCCGTTGCCACCCGTGCCGTGGAAGCTCTGGTCGATGCGCTGGTTGGTGACCCAACCTTCCTTGCCTGGGACCGAGAACTTTTGTTTGAGGGCTTTGCTCGCCGTGCCGGAGGAGGCCATGCCGACGAGGGTGAGCGCCACCCAGAAGACGACGACCGTGCGCTTGTGGGCGAGCACCCAGCGGGTGAGCGGTGCCATGTGCGTTCCCTTCCGTTCCAGTTGACGTTGTTGGAGCTAAGACGCCGGCGTGCTCCAGAACTCATCGGCCATCTCGCGCCGGGCTTCTGTTCGTTGGCAGTGCCCGCGCACCGACCCACCATAGCCTGGCACAAGACGCCGGAACCCCAAGGACTTGGAGGTTAGACTGGTTTGCTTGGATTGCGCGCGAGAGGAGATTCGATGAAGGCCGTGTTGATCCATGAGACAGGTGGCCCG
Source organism: Solirubrobacteraceae bacterium (assembly GCA_035567355.1). GTDB lineage: Bacteria > Actinomycetota > Thermoleophilia > Solirubrobacterales > Solirubrobacteraceae > Palsa-744. The sequence goes on along the minus strand of DATMPT010000325.1, from coordinate 1,012 downwards.
GATGTCCTGAGCTACGAGGAGACCGAGCGTCCAGAGCCCGGCGAGGGGGAGGTCCTGATCGCGGTGCGCGCGGCCTCGGTGAATCCGATCGACTGGAAGATCAGACGCGGGCTGCGCGAGACCCAGTTGCCGAAGATCCTGGGCAACGACGTGTCTGGCGTGGTCGAGGTCTCGCGCGCGGAGGACTTCGTGGAGGGCGATGAGGTGTTCGGGATCGCGCCCAGCGGCGGCTACGCGCAGTTCGCGACGGCGCCGGGCGCAATGATCGCAAAGAAGCCGGCCGGCATGAGCCATGAGCAGGCGGCGGCGCTACCCGTTGCGGGAATGACGGCCTGGCAGGCCTTGTTTGACCGCGGTGGGCTGCAGGAGGGCCAGAGCGCCTTGGTCGCCGGTGGTGCGGGCGGGGTCGGGCATCTGGCGGTGCAGTTCGCCAAGCATGTGGGCGCCAGGGTGCTCGCGACGGGTTCCTCGCGCAACCGCGAGTTCGTGATGGGCCTGGGCGCGGATGAGTACATCGACTACACCAGCCAAGACATCGGCGAGAGGGCAAAAGACGTGGACGTGGCATTCGATACGGTCGGCGGTGAGACGACAGAGTCGCTGCTGCCCGCGTTGCGCGCGGGCGGCGTGCTCGTGACGATCGCAAATGCCCCGCCCGAGCAGGCGGCCGCTGAGCGCGGTGCTCGTGCGGAGTTGCTCGTGATGAGCCCGAGCTCCGAGTTGCTCGCTCGCATCGCCAGGCTGCTCACCGAAGGAGAGGTGCGCGTGGAGATCGCGCGCACGTTCCCGCTCGGCCAGGCCCGCCAAGCGCACGAGCTCAGCGAGGCCGGCCACACGCGCGGGAAGATCATCCTGGTAGCCAGCGATTAGTCTGGGCAGCCTCCGGGATGTGCTGACAGGCGCGGCTCATCTTGCCTCCATCTTTCGGGCACGGTAGACGATGTCTGCGGGGATGCGTCCTTGGGTGAGTCTGCCGTTGTGGACGCGGTCGTTGTTGTAGAAGCGCAGGTAG
>DATMPT010000324.1:0-2051 GCA_035567355.1 Solirubrobacteraceae bacterium | reverse complement strand
TCGATCAGCAGCACGCGGGCATCCCCGCTGACCGCGATCTCCGGCAGGTAGCGCTGCGCGATGGCGAAGCCGCGCCCGTAGTCGGTGAGCGTCTCGAACACCACGTTGGCGTTGTGGTCGCCCTGCTCGAGCACGAAGATCGAGCGTCCGCCCATGCCGTGCAGGGGTTTGACCACGATCTTGCCGTGCTCGCGCAGGAAGGCGCCCATGTCGGCCATGTCGCGCGTGATGAGGGTCGGAGCGCAGCACTGCGGGAACCAGGCGGTGTAGACCTTCTCGTTCATGTCGCGCAGGCCCTGCGGGCGATTCACCACCAGCACGCCCGCCGCCTCGGCCCGCTCGAGGATGTAGGTGCTGTAGATGTACTCGGTGTCGAACGGCGGGTCCTTGCGCATCAGCAGGACGTCCAGCACCGACAGCGCCTCCACGCGCGCCTCGCCGAGCGTGAACCAGCCCTGCGGGTCGGCCGTCACGGTCAGCGGCCGCATGCGCCCGTAGGCCACCCCGTCGCGCAGCGACAGGTCCTGCAGCTCGAGGTAGGCGAGCGCGAAGCCGCGCGCCTGTGCGGCCAGGAGCATCGCCAGGGTGGTGTCCTTGGCGTAATGGATGGCGCCGATCGGGTCCATCACCACGCCGAGTCGCTTGCCGGTCGTCATCGGATCCTTCCAGGGGGCGCACTCACGCCCAGTGCCGATTATGGCGAGTGCACCGCGAATATGTCTGCCCCGGGGTTGCCACGGCGCGAAAGCGGCGCACGACCTTCGAAAAACGTGACGTGCATGGCATAGCGGGGGGTATACCGATATGTTAAAACCGCGCTGCGCTTGCCCCTGCATTTTTCGGGCTTGGGAAGGGCATGACTTCGGTGGAAGGCCGCGCCGTGAGGGTGCGGCGCGGAAGTCGCCCGGCAGGTCCGCGCAACGGGTCTTTTTTTCGTCGCTCGGCCTAACTGAGGAAGGAGTCACTCGACCGTGACCGGCAGCAACAACAAGCTCCAGGGTCTGAAAGTGCTCGTCATCGATGACAGCAAGACCATCCGCCGCACGGCCGAGACGCTGCTCGCCAAAGAGGGCTGCGAGGTATTCACGGCGATCGACGGCTTCGATGCGCTCGCCAAGATCGCCGACCATCAGCCCGACATCGTCTTCGTCGACATCATGATGCCGCGCCTGGACGGCTACCAGACCTGCTCGCTGATCAAGCACAACAAGGTCTTCCGCTCGATTCCCGTGATCATGCTGTCCTCCAAGGACGGCCTGTTCGACCGTGCCCGCGGGCGCATCGTGGGCTCGGAGCACTACCTGACGAAGCCGTTCACCAAGGATGAGCTGCTGTCGGCAATCGAGACGCATATCGGGAGATGACGGCCATGGCGCTGATCCTGATCGTAGATGACTCACCCACCGAGCTACACGTGATGCAGAAAGCGCTCGAGAAGCACGGCTTCCAGACCGCCGCGGCGGTCGACGGCGCCGAAGGGGTGCGCATGGCGCGCGAGATCAACCCCGACCTCATCTTCATGGACATCGTCATGCCGGGCATGAACGGTTACCAGGCGACACGCCAGCTCGCGAACGACCCGCGCACCAGCTCCATACCGATCATCATGGTCACCTCCAAGGGCCAGGAGACCGATCGCATCTGGGGGCTGCGCCAGGGGGCGATCGATTACATGGTGAAACCGGTATCCCCGGATCAGCTGGTCGCCAAAGCGCAGGCGACGCTGTCCTCCTGAGTGGCCCGCACCAAACGTGCGCCCCGCGAAAAATTCGTCCCGACCATGAGTGAACCGACCACCGCCACTGAAATTGAGCTGAAGTCCCTGCGGGACCGGCCGTTCGAGCTGCTCGCCGAACTCGAGCGGCGCGGGCGCGCGGTGTCGGCGCAGCTGAACCAGGAGGCGAGCGCCGGTCACGAGTGGGTCGGGGTGGCACTGCGCATGGCCGGGGACCTGTACCTGGTGGCGCGCGAGGAGACACGCGAGGTGCTGGGCGTGCCAGCGAGCACCACCCGCGTGCCGGGCGCCAAGCCCTGGATCAAGGGCCTCGCCA
>DATMPT010000323.1:0-2422 GCA_035567355.1 Solirubrobacteraceae bacterium | reverse complement strand
CAGCCCGATCTGGATGACCGAGCTCGGCTGGAGCACCTCCACTCAGGAGTGCAACTCGGGTGCGTGGGCCGGCCAGAAGGCGGCAGGGGTCAGTCCCGACCAGCAAGCTACATTCCTACAGCAGGCCTACCACTGCCTCGCCCAAGACTCCTATGTACAAGTGGGCATCTGGTTTGGGCTGCAGGACGCCGAACCGTTCAACAGTCCCCGCGGCAGCTATGGACTGCTGACTTCAAGCCTCACTCCCAAGCCCGCCTACGGGGCGCTCGCCGGCTACGATCACAATGGCGACCGCCTGAGCGAATCCTGTGGCGGCGAGCAGGGTCCCTCGATCAGTCTGAGCAGCCCGAAGACGGGGGTACGCTACACGAACACGTTGCCGATCTCAGTGAGTGCAAGCGACCGGGTGGGCGTCTACCAGATCTCGCTGTATGGCGACCATCACATCATCCGCAGCTTCTATGTGCACGGCGGCACCGCGACCTTGAGCGGACACATGGTGTGGTACGGCGCACGCTTGCTCAAGCCTGGCCGGCACACCTTGATGGCCGAGGCGTTCGATGAGCGCAACAACACCTCCACGACGTCGATCACGATCATCCGTGGCCCCAAGGCCCAGAAGCACAAGCATCGTCGCCACCGCAAACACTGAGCGCACCCGGGCAGCCGTACGCTCTAAACTGGCCTTCCGCAGTCCCGGGAGAGGTGGCCGAGTGGCTGAAGGCACTCGCCTGCTAAGCGAGTATGGGGGTTAAACTCCATCGCGGGTTCGAATCCCGCCCTCTCCGTCGCCTCGAATCCCCTGCAAGCACGCGGCTTTTGGCGCGCACGGCGAGGAGGCCGCGAGCGCCCCAAGGACCCTCCCCCGACGGTTTATGGAAGCGTTTTGGAAGCGCTCGCCGGTCGATGCCGGTTCGGAGCTTCGGTTGAAACTCCCGCCTGGCGCGCTTCCGTAGCCGCGCGCACGGACTTCCGCCACGGGCGGCCTTGCGATCTCGCGCGGGTTCTGCTCTGCTCTGGCGCCAAGACATCGTGTGTGGCCGGGCGAGCGTTGACGCCGCCCGCCCGGCCCGTGGACAACCGAAGATGACGCTTCGGATGCCACGCTCGAACCGTAGCTCCCATGGCTGCGGGTCCGGTCATGGTGGCGCCGGGCGGCTTCTTCGCCGACCCGGAACGGAGCAGCCCATGACCATCGTGATTCCCGAGGAGCTTGTCCCGCTGTTGCGCGACGGGCTCTAACTTCGACCTGCACGGCCAACTCGAAGAGGCCGGCAGCCTGATCGAACCACGCAACCGCGCAGACATCAGCGATGGGGTCGCCGGCTGTTTAGCGCGCGCGGAGGGCGCGCGGGCGCTGCTCGATGTCGTCGGCTGGATCGACCCCATCGAGGCGCCCACGGCCGTCGAGGTTGACGTGCGCCAGCACCATGCCGCGCTGCTGCGGGCGCTGCGGACGCGCATCGCCCTCCGAGCACAGCGTCGAGGAAGACCCGGAAGTCAGCGACGAGGACCGCGCGACCGCGAACGCGCGTCAGCCAGCTCGCCGACCTCATAGCGCATGCCAAAGGGAGCAACGCATGAGCACGTCGAGGACCCTGATAGTCCCGGATGAGGACGAGCTGGCGGCCGAGGAGAACCCGCTGCTTGAGAAGCTGGTCGCGGCGATGAACCGGCGCGTGCCGTCCGAGGAAGACCGGAAGCTGCTGCTCGCGCTCGGCCGCGCGCTATGCCAGCTACGCGAGGAGCGAGGTATGACCCCCGCCGAGCTTGCCTGCATCGCGGGCGTCAAGCGGGAGGAGCTTGAAGCGATCGAAGCCGGACGGCCCTACCCCGGCCGCCGGAGGGCTCGGCATCGAACCTTGAAGTGCTCGTGAACGGCGGGTAAGCGTCGGCGAGGCCACGACTACGCTTTGCGGTGTGGACGATCAGCGATCTGACCCACGTGTGCGCCGCCGCTGGCTGCGCGTACTCGACCTTGTCCTGACAGATGAGATCCGCGATGCCGGCGCGCTGTCGTGCGATGAGCTCATGCAGATGGCAGTCCGCCCACTCAAGGACCGCGCCTCTCGTGCAACGATCGAGGAGTGGTGGGAGTACGCTCACCGGCGCAGTTGGCTGGAGAAGGATGGGACCGGTCGGTGCCGTCTCACGAGCACCGGCCAAGAAGATCTGCGAGTGCGCCGCCAAGACGTGGAGGGGCCGGATCCAGCCGAGTGGGCCAAGACGCTCATGAGGTGGACGCTGGCGGGCGGGGCAATTGGTGCCGCTGGCTACCTGGGCGGCAGATACGGCACGGCGTGGATCGCGGTTCTCGCGGTCTGTGTCACTGTGGCGCTCCTGCTCTTGATCGCCTCACCAGTAGTGCGAGCGGCCGATCGTCCGGCAGACCGCTGGGCTGCCCGCCGCGCGTGCGACTGCC
>DATMPT010000322.1:0-3507 GCA_035567355.1 Solirubrobacteraceae bacterium | reverse complement strand
TCCGCTCGGGGAAGTAGGCCAGCACGCACTGGTCGAGCACCCGCTGATACTCCCGCCGCGTGTTCTCGCGAAACCCTCGCCGCCCGCGGCCCTGGTATCGCTTCAGCCACTCGCGGGCGTACTCGTGGAGCGTGAGGCGGCTGCGCTGCTCGTACTCGCCCCGCTCGATGTCGGTGGTGCGGGCGGACTTGGCGCGCCGCGCCTCGTCGAGGGTGCGGAAGCTCTCCCACTGCTGCTTACCGGCCACGCGATAGCTGAACACGTACCGGCCCCCGCGCTTGTAGATGCCCGGGCTCTTGGTCTTGACGAAGTCGGCGGCCATCGCTCAGACCTCCACGCGGGCCTTCTGGCCCAGCGCGTCGCACACCGCGAGGTAGGTGTCGAGGTCCGAGTCGCGCCACACCTCGGCATCTTCGGTCTCGACGACGGTGCCGCCTTCATGGTCGTAGGCCATCACGCGCTCGTCCGTCGTCAAGTAGAGGGTCACGCCGCGACTGTCCTCGGCGATCAGCGTGCCGGTAAGAACGCCCGTGTACGCGTTGCCGTCGGGCGTTTCGAGGTCCAGCTCATACTCGCGGGCGCCCTCCTGCATCCCTGCCACGCGCTCGCGCCGCGCTAGCTCCTCCTCCACTGCATCGCGCAGCAGTCGGCTCAGGTTCAGCTCGGGGTCGGCCGCCTTCGCGCGCTTGCCGATGTCATCGGGTAGGTAGACGGTTATATCCACGGGTGCTCACTTCCTTTGGTTGCTTGTCCACGGGGACACTATCACACCCCCGTGGGTCACGGCACTTCACCCGTGGACGCCGTATCCTGTGTGCAGGAGTAGCGCGAACGGTACTCCCCGGGGCGGCGGAAGCCGCCGCCGAAGTCGCGACTTGGAACAGCGAGCGTGGGGTGGGATCCCGAACGAGGCGCCCGTGTTGCTTGCGCCCGTGGCCTAGCTCGCAGCGCCTTCCCGCGGCGGCGCGGCGTAGCTCCCGAACTCCAGCATGTTGGCCGTGCGCTCCGGGCGCGGGAACGCGCTCATGCCGTGTAGCGACCGCAGGATGTCGGGTGCCTTCGCGTTGAAGTCCTCCAGCGTGGCGCCGACTGCCTCGGCCGCCTGTGCGCGCAAGGCGGGGTTGTCGTGAAGCCGTTGCGCATATCCCTCGCTGGTTGGTTCGTCCAAGGTCCACCACGGCGTCATCGCGTGTTCATCGCGGAGGCCCGTTGCAATATGGAGCAGGACGCTGAACTTGGTAAAGGCACGCTCGGGCTCATCGTCACGCCCGAGCCATGGCCGGTAGCGCGTGCCGAGCCAGTCTTTGGCCCGCACGTCGTGAGGGAGCCAGCCCCACGCCCGGAAGTGCGGGCGTGGTGGCGGGTCTGGACCGAGTTGCGCCCCCACCCATTCGCCCAACTCGCCCGAGGGGCTGACGAACGCATGGGCGCTCCGGTTCGGATCGAGCCACGTGGCCGTCAACAGGGGGCGGAGGGCCTCGTAACGGTCGAGGTGCACGGCCAGACCTCCGAGGATCATTCCGATCATCCAGAAGGGCACGACCCATGCCTCCACCCAAGCCATGAGCCCGCCCATCGCCGGTAACGTGGGCACCCACTCCACGTGTTCCTGGATCGCGGCTGCCAGCAGCTCCGGCCGGTGCAGCGCCAGCGGGATGAGCGACGCCAGTCGGCGGTCCGTCGCGGCCGCCAGCCGCGCCCAGGCCGCCAGAGCGCCCTCTGTGTCGGCCCCCGAAGTGTTCGCCATCTCAGCCCGCACCGCCTGCACCACCGACTCAAACTCGAAGCGCTCCCGGCGCAGAAGCTCGTCGAGGTCGATGTCATCCGAGCGCTTGATGAGCGACAGGACCTGGTCGTGGATGCTGCCCGGATCGTCTCCCGACGGGTGGGCGGCATAGAGCGTCAGCCGGCGGCCCAGCTCTCCCAGGAACGCGCCGGCACCGTCCGGGCGGACGATCAGCCGCGCCCCAACGGCGTCGATCACCGTGGTCCCGGGGTCGGCGGGCGGGTCGCTGCGCGAAAGCCACCAGACGCCGTAGCGCGACGGGGAACGCGCGCGCACGATCGCGGCCAGAGCTGGGTCGGCGCCTCTCCAGCCGATGATCAGCAGGCCGTAGTGGTCCACGATGGCGCGCAGTTCCGTGGTCAGCTCAGGTGGCAGCTCGGCCAGCTCCGTCGGCGTGTTGCGGATGGTCTCCTGCATGTAGTCGCCGTGCACCTTCACGATGAACGCATCGGCATGCTCACGGCGAGGCGCGTTCGCCAGCGTGCCGTCGTCGGACACGACCACCGGGCTGATCCCACGAGCGGTGAGCGCGTCCTCCAGGAGGCGGTCGAAGTTCGTCGTGATGAACACCCGAACGTACCCGTCGGCTGCGAGGTCAGCGAGGCGCTCGTGCGCCTGTCCGGGCTTGGCCGCCTTGAAGTAGCCGGCGAGCAGCTCGCGGCGAACCGCAGGATCGGGCGCGATCTGGTCGAGCAGGGACGAGTAGTCGAGGTCCCCGTGGCCGTGCTCCTGCAGCCACTGGGTGAGCTGCTCGTCGGTCGGGGTCGTGTCGCTCCCGGTCTCCTGGCGGTACAGCTTGCGGAACCCGTCCTGGCGTATGTCCCACGCAGTGGGGATCTGAGCGTCGACCGAGACGCCTGCGCCGAGCAGGCACGCGCAGGAGCCAGGAGCCTCAGCGAGGGCAACCGAGAGCGAGACGATCGGATCGAGCGGCATGCGCCGACAATACGACGCGCGGAGGATGAGCGAGGGCCCGGCGCTGCGGGGCCGGCCCGGCCGGGCGGGCCGCTACACGCCTTCTCCGACCGGCACGAGAAGCAGACAGTCGAGGATCATCGAGGGCAGGGGGTCTTTACCCGGCGGCGACGAGACGCTGCCCGGCAGCGGGTGAGTCTGACCGGCCTCCGAGGTCTCCGGAGGTGGGGCCATCCGGCGCAGCGGTTGCCGTTGCCCGAAGCACCGCTTGAACTTCCGCCCGCCGCCGCATGGACAGGCGTCGTTTCGGCCGGCCGGCACCTCAGTGCCAAGAGGCAGCGGGCAGACTGGGTCCCGTACCACGGCGTCGTCGTCTTCCCAGACGAGCCCATTTTCGATCGTCTCGACCAGCTCGCCTGCAATGTGCCGCACGGAGGCGTGAACGATGCTGTTCGCGATGGGCTGGTCCGGCCCCTGCGTGAATCCGAGGGAGTTCTCACGGGTCAGCTCCCGATACTTCTCGTTGAGGGCGGTGTCGATATGAGCCCCGCCATCCTTGTTGGCTAACGCGAGCACGAGGTCTGCGCGGCTGAAGCCATTGCCCTGCTGGTCTCGGAGGACGACGCGGGTCCACCAGTCGTCGAAACCGACAGGCGGGTGCAATCGGTCGGGGGCAGGGTCGTGCAAGGCCGCCCGGTATTCGGTCTGGCCCGTGTCGAACCGCATTCGGACGACGCATAGGCCGAACGAAATTACGTGAGTGTTCGGCGGCGGCTCAGGTGCGCCGCGGTCGACCCAGCCGAGCT